>DATKFB010000372.1:0-2073 GCA_035544435.1 Polyangia bacterium | reverse complement strand
GCGCCACGGGCGCAGGCGGCGCGGGCGCCGGCGGTCCCACCATGGGGCCCGAAGCGACGCCGTGGTCGGCAGCATCGAAATCGAGACCGAGCTTCGCGACGACGCCCTCGCGCTCGGCCCACCCCATGACGTACTTGGCGCCCACGACGGCGAGGAGCGCGAAGATCGCGCCCAGCCAGAAGCCGCCCAGGCGCTTGCGCGGTGGCAGCGACGCCGTCACGAGCGGCGACGGCGTGAGCGCCGGTGAGGGCGTCGCGCCGCGCGCCGGACGCTCGACGGCCGTCTCGGGCCGCGACGGCGCCGCCCCCACGACGAGCGGCGGCGGCGTCGGCGGTGGGCGCGACGAGGACGCCAGCTCCGTCATCCCCGACGTCACCTCGTGGACCTCGTCGAGCTCGAACGACGTCCCGGCCGAGAGATCCGTGCCGAGCACGTCCTTGACGATCCCGCTCGTGTCGACGCGGATCTTGCCGATGCTCGCGACGCTGTCGCGGCGCGCGAGCTGCTCGAGCCACAGCTTGAGCTCCGTCTGCCCCGCCGACTGGAACTCGCTGCGCAGCACGCGCTCGACGTCGGCCAGCATCTCGTCGGCCGTCTGATAGCGCTCGGCCGGCTGCAGGCGCATCGCGCGCAGCACGATGGCGGACACCGCCGCGGGCAGGCCCGGCTTCACCTTGTCGATGGGCGTGACGTCGGCCTTCTGGACGCGTAGGAGTTGCTCGAGATCGGAGGGCGCTTCGAACGGCAGCGCGTTCGTCAGCATGCGGTAGAGCAGCGACCCGACGGAGAAGATGTCCGAGCGCTTGTCGATGACGGTGCCCGTGGCCTGTTCGGGCGACATGTACGCGACCTTGCCCTTGATGACTCCCGCGGCGGTTTGCTCGCGCTTGCGCTGCGCCTTGGCGATGCCGAAGTCGGCGAGCTTGACCTCACCCTGCTCGCTGATGAGCACGTTGTTGGGGCTGATGTCGCGGTGGACGATGCCGAGGGGCTTGCCGGCGCGCGTCTTGGCGTGCGCGTACGCGAGCGCGCGGCACAGGACCGTCACGATGTAGAGCGCGAGCGCGGGCGGGAAGGCCATGCCCGCCCCGTACGAACGCTGCAGAATGCGCTCGAGGTCCCACCCGTCGACCAGCTCCATGACGAGGAAGTAGCGGCTGCCCGCCACGCCGAGGTCGAGCACCTGCACGATGTTGCTGTGCTGCAGGCTCATCGAGATGTGGGCCTCGTCGAGCAGCATGTTTCGGAACTGTGGGTCGGCCGAGAACTGCGTGAGGATGCGCTTCAAGACGACGTGCTTCTCGAAGCCCTCGGCCCCGTGCTGCGTCGCGAGGAAGATCTCGGCCATGCCGCCGTCGGCGAGCTTGCCCAAGATGGTGTAGCGGCCGTGACGCGCCATCTGCGGCGCGTAGGGTAACATGGCGCTGCAGCAAAACCGCCCGAGCATCGAACCGCGAACTGGAGCCGCGCGCACCCCATGCCCACCGACCGTTTCGGGATCTCCGACCGCTACTACGACGCCCAGGGCACCGAGCACCTCACGACGAGCGAGACGCGCGCCGCACTCCGACGGGCCATGGGCGTCGCGGAGGCCGATGACCCCCGCGAGGCGGACGCCAGAGGGCCACGCGAAGGCTCAGGGACCGCGTCCGACGCAGCATCTGCGGCGCGCTCCGGAAGCGACCATGATGGCGTGCGCGTCCTGCAGCCCGGTGGCGACCGCGCGCTCACGCAACCGGTCGAGATCGCGCTCGAGGACGGCTCCACGCGCGTGGCCGACGGCGAGCTGCCGGGCGACCTCCCGCTCGGCTACCACCGCGTGCGCGCGCGTGACGGCCGCGAGTCGCTGCTCATCGTCGCGCCCGCGGCCTGCCACCTACCCGACGATCTGCGCACGTGGGGCTGGGCCGCGCAGGTCTACGCGACGCGCTCGCGCGCGAGCTGGGGCATGGGCGACCTCGCCGACCTCGCGCGCCTCGGCCGCTGGACGCGCGGCCTAGGCGCGGGCTGCATCATGATCAATCCGCTCTCGGCGCCCACGCCCGTGCCGCTCATCGAACCGTCGCCTTACTA
>DATKFB010000371.1:0-2297 GCA_035544435.1 Polyangia bacterium | reverse complement strand
GCGAGCGCCACGCCCTTCCCCAAGCTCGAGCAATGAGCGGCGCGCCCCCAACCGCGGGCGCCGGTCGCACCGTCCTCGACATGAACGGCTACCAGTGGACGGTGCTGTTCGCGGCGTGGCTCGGCTGGGGCTTCGACGTCTTCGACGGGCTGCTCTTCAACTACGTCGCGCCCAACTGCGTTCCCACGCTGCTAGGCCTCACGATCGGCTCGCCCGAGGCCAAGAAGGCGACGCTCCTGTGGGGCGGCATCCTCACGTCGATCCTGCTGCTCGGCTGGGCCGCCGGCGGCATCCTCTTCGGCCACGTCGCCGACCGCATCGGGCGCACGCGGACGCTCATGCTGACCATGCTTCTGTACGCGTTCGGCACGGCGGCCTGCGCGGCCGCGCCCAACATCTGGGTGCTCATCCTCTGCCGCGTCGTCGGCAGCCTCGGCATCGGCGGCGAGTGGGCCGCGGGCGCCGCCATGGTCGCCGAGGTCGTGCCCGAGAAACGCCGGGTCGAGGCGGGCGCGCTGCTCTACACGTCGGCGCCCGCGGGCCTCTTCCTCGCGACGTGGGCGAACTTCCAGATCGCGGGCGTCTTCTTCAAGGGCGCGCCCGAGACCTCGTGGCGCTACGTCTTCCTGTGCGGCCTCGTCCCGGCGGCCGTCGCGTTCGTCGTGCGGATGTTCGTGAAGGAGCCGGAGCGCTGGAAGCGAGCGGTCACGGGCGCTGCTCACCCTCGCCTGCGCGAGCTCTTCACGCCCGCGATGCGGCCGTTCACACGCAGCGGGCTCTCGATGGCCATTATCGCGCTCATCGCGTGGTGGGCCATCAACGCGTTCATCCCCACGGTGTCGACCGGTCTCGCGCAGGCGACGGCCAAGACGCGCGGCCTCGACCGCGCCGCGACGCTCGCGCTCGTCGAGGGCTGGAAGGCGCGAGCGACCAACGTCTTCAACCTCGGCGGCCTCATCGGCACGCTGCTCACGATCCCGGCCGCGAAGCTCATGGGCCGGCGCATGATGTTCGGGATCTACTACTTGCTCTCCGCGCTCGCGATCTTCGCCACCTTCGGCCTCGACCTGCCGCCGCTCACGCGCCTCACCATGTACTTCTTCATCGGCGTTACCGTCTTCGGCGTCTTCGGCAGCTTCACTTATTACTTGCCCGAGCTCTTCCCGACGCGCCTGCGCGGCACGGGCGCGGGCTTTTGCTACAACGCCGGCCGGATCGTCGCCGCGGGCGGCCCGTTCCTCGTGGGCGCGATCGCCTCCCGCGGCGCCGACTCGCTCCGGACCGCGCTCCACGTGCTCTTCTTCATCGGCGTCGTCCCCCTCATCGGCGTCGTGCTCTCGCGCGGCGCCATCGAGACGAAGGGTCGGGAGCTCGCGTAGCCTAGCCGCGCGCGGCCATGTACGTGAGCAGGTCGACGCAGCGGTTGCTGTAGCCCCACTCGTTGTCGTACCAGGACACGAGCTTGAAGAAGTTCGAGTTGAGCTCGATCGAAGAGCCCGCGTCGTAGACGCTCGACAGCGTCTCGTGGATGAAGTCGCTCGAGACGACCTCCTCCTCAGTGTAGCCGAGAATGCCCTTCAAGTACGTTTCGCTGGCCCGCTTGAGGGCGGCGTTGAGCTCCTTGAGGCTCGTGGCCTTCTCGGTCTTGAACGTCAGGTCGACGACCGAGACGGTCGGCGTCGGCACGCGGAAGGCCATGCCCGTGATCTTGCCCTTGAGCTCGGGCAGCACGAGCGCGACCGCCTTCGCGGCGCCCGTCGTCGACGGGATGATGTTGAGCGCGGCCGCGCGGCCGCCCTTCCAATCTTTGCGCGACGGGCCGTCGACGGTCTTCTGCGTCGCCGTGTAGCTGTGCACGGTCGTCATCAGGCCTTCGCTGAGACCGAAGCCTTCTTTCAAGACGGCGTGGACGAGCGGCGCGAGGCAGTTCGTCGTGCACGAGGCGTTCGAGACGATGTGGTGCTTGGCGGCGTCGTACTTCTCGTGGTTGACGCCCATGACGATGGTGACGTCCTCGCCCTTGGCCGGCGCCGAGATGATGACCTTCTTCGCGCCCGCGGCGAGGTGCCCCTTGGCCTTCTCGGCCTCGGTGAACAGGCCCGTCGACTCGATGACGTAGTCGACGTTGAACTTCTTCCACGGCAGCTCCGCGGGCGTCTTCGCCGAGACGACGTGGATCTCCTTGCCGTCGACGACGAGCACGTCGTCCGATTCCTTGTCGGCGCCCGACTTCTTCGAGCTGACCTTGCCCTCGAAGCGCCCCTGGATCGAGTCGTACTTCAGCAGGTAGGCGAGGT
>DATKFB010000370.1:0-2122 GCA_035544435.1 Polyangia bacterium | reverse complement strand
ATGGCTATGCGCGCGCGGACGCGCTCGGCGCCCTCGAGCGCTTCTTCGAACGCGCGCGCGCCGAAGGCAAGCGCTGCCTGCTTGTGATCCACGGGCGCGGCGCCCACTCTCGCGACGACGCGCCCGTGCTCAAGCCGCTCGTCTGGCGCTGGCTGGCCGCCTCGCCGGCGTCGACGTCCTCGGTTCTGGCGTTCGCGTCGGCGCGCCCCGCGCAGGGCGGCGACGGGGCGACACTCGTGCTGCTGCGCAAGCCCGGGCGGTGAGCGGCGGCGGCCCGGCGGCGCAGCGGCCGTCAGGGCTTGGCGGGCGCGCCCTTCCCCTTCTGGCTCTCGCCACCCGCGAGCGGCCCCATGAAATTCGAGAATGGATTTAGGAACGGCGCGAAATAGCTGGGCAAGCCGTCCTTTCCGACGGGCAACACCATGAGCTTCGTGCCGTCGCCGGAGAGCGCGCTGCCCATGGCCTCGAGCGCCTGGAGGCGCACGTAGTTCGGCGACAGGTTCTGCGAGACGGCCTGGATGCGCACGCGCTCGGCCTCGGCGGCCACTCGCGTCGCGTGTGCCTCGGCGTCGGCGTGAATCTTGATGGCCTCCGCCTCCGCCTCGGCCTTCGCGATGTCCGCCTTCCGCTTCTCCTCCTCGATCTGGATCTGGGCATGCGTCGCGCTCAGCTGCTGCTCGGCCTGGAGCTGGCGCGCCATGCCCTCGGTCTCGATCGCGGACCGCTTCTTCTCGTTGGCGATCTTGGCGTCGCGCTCGGCGAGCGCGAGCTCGACCTCCTTGGCGCCCACGAGCTGACGCTCGCCGGCCTTGCGGTTGGCGGCCGCCTCGATGTCGGGCGGCAGGTCGAAGTGCTGGATGGCGACCTCCGACACCTCGACGTGTTGGCCCTTGAGGTGCTCGACGAGCGCCGCGTGGATGGCCTCCTCCATCTCGTGCGTGCTCGTCGCGATCTGCATGTGGTCGAACTTCCCGGCGGCGTCGCGAACGGCCGCGAAGACGGCCGCCTTGACCACGCCGTCGTAGAACGCCGGCCCGACGTCGACGTCGAGCGCGTAGATCTCGCGCGGATCGGGACGGACGACGACGGCGACGTCGATGTCCATGTGCAGCCCGTCCTTCGAGTGGATGTGAATCTCTTCCTTGTGCGACGCCCAGCGCAGGTCGTAGGTGATGTAGTCGTTCCAGGGCCAGTGCCAGTACCACCCGCTCGGCACAGGCTCGTGGGAAAGGCCCTTGGACGCCGAATAGAACAGCGCGCGCTCGTGTCCTTCGACGACGGTGGCGCAGCCGGAGAGCGCGCCGAGGGACAGCGCCAGGCAGAGAACGGACGGACGCAGAACGGATCGGAACGTAGAAGTAGACATGGAAGGCTCCTCTCGCTCGGGTGAAATCGCGTGAACTGTCTCGGACGCGACTACGCGGGCGGGGAGTTCTTGGGAGCGAGGCGATAGAGGGGCGCGCGGCGTGCGGTGCCCGGCGAACGAGGCGCGCGCGCGAAGACCGCGCGCGTCGCGAGAACGAGGGCGCACGTGGAGGGCGCGCTCGGGCACGTCGCCTCGCCCTCCTCGTCGAGCAGGCAGTGATCGTGGTCGTCGCGGCCCCCATCGAGGGATGCACCTGCGACATCGCCAACTCCGATGGCCGGGCGGCCGGCGGCAGCGGCGCGGACGTGGATGAGCTCGCCGTCGGCGCCGCAGGTGACGTGCGCGACGAGCGCGGCGTGCGCCAGCATCGCGAACTGGCCGGAGAGCGCCAGGAGCACCGCGAGTCGTGCGCCCCCCCTCACCTCGGGGGTGGCCCGCTCGACGCACCTTGACGCGCTCGAAACTCGCACGGCGCGCTCAGGTTATCGCGAGCCGGCCCTGCAGCCGAGTGACCGCCGCCACGCGGCGCGCGAAAAATCGGCGGCGCCGCCGGGTTTGCTTGGCCGACGCCGTCCGGTCATATAGTCTGCCAGGCCTGTTCGACGGCACGTAACCCTGGAGAATGAAATGAGCACGCGCATCGCGATCAACGGATTCGGACGCATCGGCCGCCTGGTATTTCGAGCCCTCTACACGCAGGGCCTGTTCGGCAAGGACGTCGAGGTCGTCGCCGTGGGCGACATCGTCCCCGCCGAC
>DATKFB010000369.1:0-4472 GCA_035544435.1 Polyangia bacterium | reverse complement strand
AGCCAGGCTCGCGGCCGAGATCGCCGCGGGCACGTTCGTCGTCCTGCTCTTCTTCGCCTGGTTCGACGGCCGACCGAAGCGCAAGTAGCCCGAGCTCGAAAGCTCGCAGTTCGGTCGTTGGGGTCGCGACGGGTTTCAGGGCGCGCCGGTCGCGCCGCCGCCGAGCGCGCGGATCTCGCCGTTGGCGGCGTCGATCCACTTCTGCTCGCCGGGCCGCTTCTCCATCGAGACATAGGTCTCGTAGGCCTTCCGCGCGGCGTCTTTCTTCCCGAGCTTCTGGAGCGAGCGCGCCAGCCCGTAGTAAGGATCCGGATCGGTCGGGCGCAGCTTGATGTAGTGCTCGTAGGCGTCCACCGCCTCGGGGAGGCGGCCCCTGACACGAAACGCGAACGCCAGCTCATACCAGGCGAGCGAGTACTCGGGATTGACGTGCAGCGCGGCCCGGAAGACGTCGATGGCCTCGCTGTCGCGCCGGATCTTCAGCAGCAGCTCACCCAGAGCCGCGCGCGCCACCATGTGCCTCGGGTCGGCCGCGATGGCTTCCTTGAACTCGGCGATCGACTCCTCGATGTGGCCCGTGTCGCGCAGTTGCTGCGACTTCGCGTAAAGAGGGGCCGCCGGGCTGTTGGCGGCGGCGCCTTCGGGTGCGCCGGTGGCTGGTGCGGGCCCCTTGGCTTCGGGCGACACGCCGTTGCCGGCCGATAGCTTGGGCGCGTCCGCGCCGTTGCCGATCTCCTCGATCACGCTGCGCGCGTGGTCGACCCATTTTTGCGATGAGGGCCGCTTCTCGAGGTCGACGTAGCGCCGCAGCGCCTGCGACGCGCTCGCGAGCTGGCCCGTCTCTTTCAGGCAGAGCCCGAGGCCGTAGTAGGGCTCGGGCTCGTTCGGCAGCATCTGCGCGTAGCGCCGGTAGGCCGCGATGGCGGGCTCGCACTGGCCGGCCCGCCGACGCGCCGCGCCCAGAGCGTACCACCCTGGCGCGAAGTCCGGCTCCGCCCTCGTGACCGCCTCGAACCTCTCTGCGGCGTCGGCCGGCTTCTTGGCGATGATGAGCGCCTGTCCGCGCGAGAAGTCCGCCTGCGAGGACTGAAGCGTCTGGGCCGCCGCCGAGACGCAGAGAGAAAGGCTCATCAAGAGGACAAGGGGGCGGAGGAGCTTCACGGCGGCGATCCTACTCTCGCCCCGTGCGCGCCGCCAAAGGGCCTTTCTTGACGTTTGCCTACAAAGGATGATATGTAGGTAAACGTATGATTCAAGTGATTGGCAGTCTCCTGATGGCCCTGTTTTCGGGGGCGATGTTCCTCTTGGCCGTGTCCTTCGGAGCACCCGGGTCCGGCCGAAAACAGCCGTAGCTCTGGCTGAGCGTCCGCCAGGGCGGCCCAAATCCCCGCCGTCATGATCGAAACCGCGCTTTCGCTTGCCGGGTCCCGGGGCGAGACCTAGACTGGCGTGCCCTCGGCGGACCGAAGCTCGGATGCGCGTCGCGGGCCCTCGCCAGAAGGCCGTCCACGTGCCCATCCCAGAGAACGCAGCGCCTCCCGTGCCCGCGTCCGAGCGCCCGCCGACGGCGGAGCGGGTTCGCAAGGTCCGGTACGAGGACTTCACGCTCGCGGATCTGACGGCCATCCGGAACGTGCTCCGCGGCGGCTCGGTCATCGACTGGCACCGCCTGCACTTCACCGAGCGCGACGAGGTCGATCGCTTCCTGCGCGTCAACGAGCTCGATCCCGCCGACGAAGACGACCTGCGCCGCCTCGCCGACCTGCGCGAGCTCGCCGTCGAGTACCTCGAGCGCCACCTCAATTTTCACATCCCCGAGGAGCTCGGCAGCGGCATCCCGCCGCGCGACCTGCTGCTCGTCGCCTCGCAGAAGGGCAAGCGCCGCGCCTACGCCTGCATCGTCCTCAAGGTCATGCACGTCCTCCACCACCTCGCGGGACGCGAGCTCCTGACCAAGCTGCCCGTCTCGGGCGACCAGCTCTTTCACCTCGTCGAGGAGAAGGTCCTGCGCACCGTCGAGGAGATCAAGGCTGTGGGCTGCCAGGTCGTCGAGTTCGAATGGAGCCGCAAGCCCACCGACAGCCTCATCACGAAGCTGCTCGCCAAGAAGGAATCGATCGCGGCCGACGTCTACGACAACCTGCGCTTCCGCATGATCACGAACTCGGAGGAGCAGCTCGTCTTCGTGCTGCGCGAGCTCGTTTCGCGCCTCGTGCCTTTCAACTACGTCATCCCGGGCCAGTCGGTGAACGACATCATCAAGATCCGCGAGACCTTGGCGCGCTCGCCCGCGCTGCAGCGCTTCCTGCCCGAGATCACGGACCTGGCGGCCGTCGCGGCCGACAAGAAGCCGACGATGCAGAACGAGTTCTCGGGCCCCGGCTACCGCGTCATCAACTTCGTGGCCGACCTGCCCGTGCGCATCGACAAATACCTGTGCCGCACGCCCGACGACCCACTCTTCGCCGAGAACGGCACCGTCGTGTTCGTGCTCACCGAGTTCCAGATTATCGACGCGCGCACGGCCGAGAGCAACGAGCGCGGTGAGAACAGCCACGAGAAGTACAAGGAGCGACAGTTCGCGCGCGTCAAGGCCCGCCTCATGCACGGCATGAAGGACGAGACGGTCGATTAGGGGCTGTTCCCGCGGCTCTGCAGCCGGTCGCGGTTGTAGGCCCGCGCGAGCGAGAGGCGCTCGTCGTATCCGACGGGCTCTGCGTCCGTACCGCCCCCCACGATGAGGGCCACCACGCCGCCGTAGAGGAGGACGCCACCTGTGACTCAGGCGCCGGTCTCCTTGCCCGAAAGACTGCTGTCATGGGATGCGACCGTCTGGAGCTCAGGGGCCACCAGGACGGCGCTCGACACGATAAACCCCGCGATCAGCAGCGGAATCCCACCGATATTCAGGCCTCGCTTCCAGGCCCTTCGTCGTTCGTAACGTGCCGACAGATCCGGTCGCTGCAGCACGCGGTAGACCTCCCCGTCCGCCAAGCGCACGTCGCCGAGGACGGTGGTGATCCCCCGCTCGTCGACAAACGCGGACTCGGAGGAGTGCCCAGCGCTCAGGCGCGCGCGACGGGCAGCTTCAGATCCACGAAAGCGACGACGGCGTCGCGGCCGCGGTCCTTGGCTTCCTTGAGCGCGATGTCGGCCGCCTGCAGGAGCTCCTCGGCCGATTTCTCGGACTCGTGGACGCCCGCGACGCCCACGCTGATCGTGACCTTGGGTCGCGTCGTCGCGGCGCTCTTCGTGCGCGTTGCGGCCTCGGAGACGAGGCCGCGCAAGCGCTCGGCCACCTGGACGCCGTCGCTGGCGAAGGTGTCGGGCAAGAGCACGGCCAGCTCGGCGCCGCCGTAGCGCGCGGGGCGATCGACGGGCCGCAGGTTGGCGCGCAGCACGGCGGCCACGCTGCGCAGGACCTCGTCGCCCATGGGCGTGCCGTGCTCGGCGTTGATGCGGTCGAGATCGTCGACGTCGACGAGCAGCAACGACAGCGGGTGCTTGTAGCGGCGCGCGCGCAGGACCTCGTCGGCGAGGAGGCGCGTCATCTCCTTGCGGTTGAGCAAGCCAGTGAGCTCGTCGCGCACGGTAAGCTCGCGCACGGCCGCGCGCTCGCTCGCGAGCTCGTCCTGCGCAGCGCGCAGGGCGGCGCGCAAGTTGGCGATCTCGGCGAGGAGCCCGGCGATGGTTTCGGCGTCAGTAGGGCGATCTGTCGGCACGTAGGCTCCCGGTCTCGTTTTCGAGAGCGGTCGCCGCCGCAGAGCTCCGCGCGCCGGCCCCCCCCGTTTGCCGTGACTCTACAAAAATCGGCTCGGTTTGGGGAACGCCATCGACGAACACGACGGTGTTGGCGAGGGTGGCGGGCACGCGCGGGCCGGGCGTGAGGATGCCCACGAGGTTCAGCGGATCGCAGGCCGAGAGGCGCACGATCTCGCCGCGTCGCGGCTCGCGTCGCGTCGCGCGCAGCGCCTCGACGGCTTCGGGCGCCGCGAACTGCTCGCCCACGAAGCCGCCGCAGAAGCGCCCGCCGCGCAGCTCGCCGCGCATCTCGAGGCGGCGGTAGACGCGCAGGAGATCGCGCCAGGGCGGCGCGTGCGTCTCGCGCGCGAGGAGATCGCGGAACACGACTCCGTAACGTTTGATGTACTGGCGCGCCAGCTCCTCGGTGCGCGTCTCGTCGTCGGCGCCGGGCGCGCGCAGGAGCGACCAGCGGCCCGCGCCCACGGGGCCGCCCGCGCGGCGGGACCAGCGGGCGTGCCAGCGTGCCCGCGCGCTGCCGCGGCTCTGCGTCGCCGAGATGAGCGCGCGCAGGCCCGCGAAGCCGTCGCCCGTGACGCGGCCCGCAGAGACCAGCTCCCAGAGCGCGTCCTCGACCTCGGCGCGCAGGCGCCCGGCGCCGCCGACGATCTCGTCGAGGAAGCTCGCGCCCGACATCTCGAGGAAACGCAGGACGTCGCGCGCGGGCGCCG
>DATKFB010000368.1:0-2569 GCA_035544435.1 Polyangia bacterium | reverse complement strand
GAGAGATCGGGGGGGCCGATCTCTCACACCGCGCGGTGCCGAGGGGAGCCCTGCCAGCGCAGTGCGGCGTTTCGTCCCAGCGCCGGGAGCCGCGGGATCGGGTAACGTTGTCCCGAACGTGAGAACGACGGGACGCCCCGACGTGACGGAGCCCCACGACACCGGAGAGACGGGAATCCAGGAAGGCGCGAGCCCGACGGGCCGCGTCGGTCTCGTGGGCAAGACGCTGGGGCGGTACCGCATCAGCGCCGAGCTTGGGCGCGGCGGCATGGCCACCGTCTATCGCGCGTTCGATCCTCAGCTCGCGCGCGACGTGGCCGTCAAGGTCATGCACGGCGCGTTCACCGGGCGCGGCGACATCGAGCGGCGCTTCCGGCGCGAGGCGCAGGCGGTGGCGGCGCTCAAGCACGAGTGCGTCGTCGACGTCTTCGACTTCGCGCCCGGGGGCGACGGCGAGCCCGCCTACATCGTGAGCGAGCTCGTCGAGGGCCCGACGCTGCGCCAGCTCCTCGAGCGCGCGGGCGGGCGCATCGTGCCCGAGGTCGCCGTCCTCATCGCGGCGCGCGTGGCGGCGGCACTGGGCGCCGCGCACACCCGGGGCATCGTCCACCGCGACGTCAAGCCCGACAACGTCATGATCGATCTCGGCGCGCGTAAAGGAGCCCGTGCGCGCGTCCTGCTCACCGACTTCGGCATCGCGCGCATGACCGAGGACGACACGATGACCGCCACGGGGTCGATCCTGGGCTCGCCGTCTTACATGTCGCCCGAGCAGGCCAAGAGCGGCGCGATCGTCCCCGCGAGCGACGTGTTCTCGCTGGGCGCGACGCTCTATCAAATGGTGGTCGGCCGCGCGCCCTTCCAGGGCAAGGATCCGCTCACGGTGATCGCGGCGCTGATCTCGGGCGAGTTCCTTCGGCCCGCGCAGGTCGAGGCCCGCGTGGGCCCCGAGCTCGAGGCGGTCATCCTGCGCTGCCTCAAGCGTCAGCCCGCCGAGCGCTTCGTCGACGGCAACGCCGTCGCGGCGGCGTTGCGCGAGCTCGCGGTGGCGTCAGCCGGCGCCGTCGGCGACGAGGCCTCGGCGCTGCGCGCGTTGCACGAAGATCACGTCGCGTTCGAACGGCGCATCGGCCCCGCCGTCGCGGACGCCAGCGTCGAACAGGCGCGCGCCTGCGTGCGGCGGCGCGAGCTGTCGAGGGCGCTCGCGCACATCAACCGCGCGCTGGCCTACGCGGCCGGGCATCGCGGCGCCGAGGCGGTGCTCGCCACGATCTCGTCGCGCCGGCGCTGGGCCAGGGTCGCCGCCGTGCTGGCGACCCTCTGCCTCGCGGGCGGAGCCGTCGCGGGCCTGCGCGCGCTGGGACGGCACGCGTCCCCGCCCCTGCCTGCCGCGAGCGTCACGCCGCCGGTGCCCGACCGAGCGCCCGCGGCGCCGCCCCGGGAACCGGCGCCGCCTCCCGCGCCGGCCCCCGCGGCTGCGGCCCCCTCCGAGCCCGCTTCCGCGCCGGCGCGGAAGCGGGACGCGCGCAGGCACGCCGGGGCAGGGCTCGCGCCCGGGCCCACCCCGTCCGCGGTCGTCCCAACCGAGCAACCCGCGCCCGCGGCCGAGCCGGCCTCGCTTCCGCCGACGGCGGCGGCGGCGCCTGCCGTCGTGCCGCCGGCCGCCCTCGCCCCGGCGCGCGCGGCGCCGGTGCCGGTGGCCGGCATCACGCTGCGGGCGCGACAGGGCTTCTGCTCGCCGTCGCTCGACGATCGGCCGCCCGCGCTGCGGCCGATCTACGAGGGCGTCGCCGTGGGACTGCACGACGTGTATTGCACGCCGCCCGGCGGCGCGCGCGTGCTCGTGGGCACGTACGAGCTCCGCGCCGGGACGCATCCCGATCTCATCATTCTTCCCGGCGCGGATGGCCGCCCCACGCTCGGGCGGCCTCAGTGAGCCAGACGACGTGATCGCGACAGGAATGTCGGCCACGGCGAGGTCCAACCTGTTTCAATCCGCGAAAGGCCTTCGAATCGCTGAGATCTCCGGGGTCAGGATGGTCTTCGACTTGCAACCTTCCCCGAGCCGAGCACGCCCGGCTCGAACGGTCGCGGCGTGTCCCCCCATGTGGCTTCCGCCTCTCACCGTCCTGCTCGTCTGCCTCGCGGCGCAGGGGTGCATCCTCTTCACATCGTCGGTCAATTCGCCGCCCAGCGTGAAGATCCTGCCGCCGACCGACCCGATCTTCCGGGGCCAGACGCTCGTCCTTTCGGCCGAGGTGTCCGATCCCGACGGCGGACGCGTCAACCTCGAATGGACGACGTCTATGGGCGCCTGCCCCGATCCGCTCGACGTCGGCCAGCGGCCCACGACGACGCCCGTCGGCGGCTCCGATGCCGATCCGACGTTTTCGTTCGCGCTCCGGCCGGGCGCTCCGACCACGGTCTGTGTCTGGGTCTTGGCCACCGACGCCCAGGGCGCGACGGCAGTCGCCGCGCTGTCGGTCTCATCGCAGAACCGCGCGCCCGTCGCCGCCATCGACGTGCTCGCACCGACGACGAAGACCAGCGGCGGGCTCTTCGAGCTCTA
>DATKFB010000367.1:0-4550 GCA_035544435.1 Polyangia bacterium | reverse complement strand
CCTGCCGCCGGAGCTCAACGACCAGCCCGACCGCGCCAGCGAGCTCGAGCGCGAGCTGGTGCTGACCAAGGAGTACCTCCAGGACACGGTCGAGGAGCTCGAAAGCGCCAACGAGGAGCTGAAGTCGTCAAACGAGGAGCTGCAGTCCTCCAACGAGGAGCTCACGACGGTCAACGACGAGCTGCACAACCGCATGCTCGAGCTGTCGCAGAGCAACGACGACCTGTCGAACGTCCTGTCGGGGGTCGATCTGCCGATCGTGATCGTGGGCATGGACCGCCGGGTCCGGCGCTTCTCCGGCAAGGCGGAGCGCGTGCTCAACCTCGTGGCGAGCGACGTGGGCCGCCCCGTGAGCCACCTCGTGTCGTCCATCTCGAACGCCGACGTGGAAAAACTCCTCGAGGACGTCATCGCGCACGCGACGGTCCGCCAGCAGACCGCGACGATCAACGGAAGGTCCTTCCTCCTGCGCGTCGTCCCCTACATGACGTCGGATCATTCGATCCGCGGTGCGGTGCTGCTGTTCGACGCCATCGACGTCGAGCGCCCCACCTTCGAACAAGCCTTCGTGGCCGCCGAGAGCGCGGGCGCCATGCTGGCCTCGATCAAGCACCCCCTACTCATCCTCGACGAGCACCTCCGGGTCATCTGGGCCAACGCGTCCTTTTACGAGACCTTCGCCTTCGATCCCCAGGAGCTGGCCGGCAAGGGCCTCAAGACCCGCTGGCCTCACGCGAGGGTGGTCGAGCTCCTCCAGCAGACGGCAGCGACCGGGATCCCGTTCAAGAACTTTTCGACGTCGTTCGAGCTGCCGAAGAAGGGCCACCGCATGATGAACGTCGAGGGCAGCGTCATTCCGTCGCAGAGCGGCCAAGGCAGCCCCCGCCTCATCCTGGCCGTCTTCGAGGTCAAGAGCGCGCCGCCGCGCAAGACCGCCGCGAAACCCCTCGAAAGACCGGCCATGCCTCGTAAACGCAAACCCAGCCCGCCGCGGGGTCGCGCGGGAATCGCTCGCGCCACGAAGCGCAGAACGCCACGCGGGACGAAATGAAGACTCCGCGCGCGACGACCCCTCACCCCAAGGCGCGCCCCGCCACCGCGCCACGCCGGCCGGCGGCGAGCGTTCGGCCCGAGGGCGCCAGCGACGAGAACCGCCGGCTCGTTCACGAGCTCGAGGTCCACCAGGTGGAACTCGAGCTGCAGAACAATGCGCTGCGCGACGCCCATGGCCAGCTCGAGGATTCGCGCGCTCGCTACGCCGAGCTGTACGACTACGCCCCCATCGGCCACGTCACGCTCGACCGCGACGGCGTCATCCGGGAGCTCAACCTCACATCGGCATCTCTGCTCGGCAAGGAGCGGCGCTACCTGTACGGGCAGCCGCTGCGCTCGCTGCTCGCGCCGCGCAGCCGGCGCGCCCTCGACGCGCACGTGCGCGCCTGCCTGCAGAGCCGAGCGCCCTCCAGCGTCGAGCTCGAGGTTCCGCTCCCGCACGGAGGCCTGCGCATCGTCGAGCTCGTCAGTGTCCCTCCCCACGTGCCGGCGAGCACGCCCGACGGCGGCATCGTGACGTTCCACTCGGCGATGATCGACATCTCGGAGCGCAAGCGCGACGACCGGCGCCGCGACGAGCTGCTGCAGCGCGAGCACGAGGCGCGCGTCGTCGCCGAGGGCGTCAACGTCGCCAAGCAGGAGTTCCTGGCCGTCGTCTCCCACGAGCTGCGCACGCCGCTCGCGCCCATGATGATGTGGGTCAAGGCGCTGCGCACGGGTGGCATCAGCGACAGTCTGCGCGCCCGCGCCCTCGACGCCATCGACACGTGCCTCAAGGTCCAGGTCGCCATGATCGACGATCTCGTCGACGTCGCGCGCGGCCAGCACGGCAAGCTGCGCATCCACCGGCGGCCCATCGATCTGCAGCCCGTCGTGGGCGCCGCCATCGAGGCGCTCGCGCCTTCGGCGGCGGCCAAGCAGATCGAGGTGAGCCTCGAGGTCGACCCGACGCCGGCGTGGGTCGCCGGCGATCCGACGCGCCTGCAACAGGTCGTCGCGAATCTCGTGTCGAACGCCATCAAGTTCACGCGCGAGGCCGGCCACATCGCTCTGTCGCTGCGCACGCGCGGCACCGAGGTCGTCCTGGCGGTGCGCGACGACGGCGAGGGCATCGACGCCGACCTGCTCGAGAGCATCTTCGAGCCGTTCCGACAGTTCGACGACGGCGTCGCGCGCCGTCACGGCGGCCTCGGTCTCGGACTCACGATCGTGCGCCAGCTCGTGAGCCAGCACGACGGGCAGGTCACGGCGGAGAGCGCCGGCAAGGGCCGCGGCGCCTGCTTCACGGTGACGCTGCCCTACCTCAACGAGAGCACGCGCCGCGACGGTCAGGCGTCTCCCTGGACTCTGGCCGAGTCTTCCGCGACGGCCACGGCGCGCGAGCTCGCGGGGGTGCGCGTGCTCGTCATCGAAGACCACGAGGCGACGCGCGACGCGCTGGCCATGACGCTGCAGCGATACGGCGCCGAGGTCACGACGGCGTCGTCGGCGCGCGAGGGACGCGCGGCGCTCGAGCGGGTTCACCCGCAAGTCCTCGTCAGTGACATCGGCATGACTCGCGAGGACGGTTACGCCTTCATCCGCAAGCTCCGGTTGCGCGAAAAGCAAGAGCTGGGCGCGCCGCACATCCCGGCCCTCGCGCTCACGGCTCACGCCTCGGAGCACGATCGGGAGCAAGCGTTGGCCGCCGGCTTCGACCGTCACCTCACCAAGCCCATCGAATTCGACCGCCTCGTCTCGACCATCGGCGCCCTCGCCCGCGAAAGTCCCCCCCCCGAAAAATCCGCGCCGTAGAGTAACCTGAGGGCAAATCTGATTCAGTGGCGCTTGAAGTACTGGACGGCGCGCTCGTGCTTCTCGGCGGCTTGACGTGTCTTGAAGGTCCCGAGGTTCTTGCGCTTACCCGTCGCCGCGTCTTGCTTCCGCGAGTAAAGACGGTACACGCCTGACGAGAGCTTTCGAATCATGATGACACCTCGCGGGAAACCTGGGTCGCCGATGCCGCGTTGGCGAGGCGGGAGCGGTCGACGAACCGACCGGCGAGGCTAGGGAAGCATCGGCGGCGCGACGACGGCGGCTGGCGGCGGGTCGCACGTCAGCGCCTCGAGGAATGCCACGAGGGCGGCCTGCTCGTCGGCCGTGAGATAGAGCGGCTTGAACGGGGCGGCCTGCGCGCCGGGCGTGTTCGGCGCGGCCACGCCCTGGCTGTAGTGCCACACGACGTCGGCCAGGGTCGCGATCGAGCCGTCGTGCATGTACGGCGCCGTGAGCGCGACGTCGCGCAAGCTCGGGGTTCGATACGCGCCGAGCGGAATCGTCGCGAGGTCGGCGCTCACGAAGCTCGCCGAGGTCATGTCCTGCGGATTGTCGCTCCACATCGAGTCGCGGCGAAATCCGTTGGCCTTGAGCTTCTGGAGGCCGTCGCGCGCGCCCCAGGGCAAGCAATTCTTCGGGCCGCCCATGTGCGTGGGGCTCATGGCCGCGCAATCGCAGACGCCGCCCGCGGGGCAATCCGCCTCCGTGGGAACGCCCGCGCCGCTCTGACCGACGCCGACGTTGTGGAACGCCCCGTCCGACAGCAGCGGCGTCCCGTGGCAGTCGCTGCACCCGGCTTTTCCGACGAAGAGGCGCGCGCCCACCTGCGCTGGCCCCGACATGGCCATCGACGAATCACCCTTGCCCGCCTTGAGATCGGCCACCCACCGATCGAACGGCGAGCTGCCGAGCACGAGCGTCGCCTCGTACGCGGCGATGGCCTTTCCGAAGTTCACGAGGACGCGCGTCACGGCGGCTTGATCCGCCGCGGCCATACAATCCCACGCGTCGCCGAACGGCTCGCCGGGGTCGCCAGGCTGACAGCCCGCGACTTTTCCAGGCTTGCCCTGGAGCGGGAAGCGCGGCCAGCAGCCCGTCGCGCCCGTCGTCATCGACGTCGCCATCCGACACGCGGACGGGCACGCGCCACCCGCGTCCGCGCATTGCCCGTCGGCGCCGACGAGCGCGCGCACCGTCGACGACGGACCGGCGAGCGGAAGGGGATAATCCGTGAAGACCTTGCCGTAGGCGTCGCCGTAGAGATCGGAGATGACCCACGCCGTCTGCAGGCGGTTGCCGTTCGTCGTGAGCGGGTTCTCATTGTCGGCCACGGCCTGCGCCCAGAGCGAGTCGATGCGTCCGTTCCACAGGTGGAGCGAGTAGAAGGCCGAGCCGTACGTCGTGAGCGCGTTGTTGTACGTCCAGCCCGCGCCGACCGACACGTTGCCGGGCGCGCTCGCCGGATCGGCGCCCGCGTGACCGGCGTCGTGGCAGCTCACGCAGGCGACGCCAGCGTTCTGTCCCGCGGCTGCGCGGCCGAACGGCATCTTGCGATTGAGCGCGTCGAGCATCGTCGACGGCCCGGAGAAGCGCGTGTCGAAGTAGAGCATCTTGCCGAGCGCCGCCGCCGCCGGATCGGCCGCGTAGCGGTTGCTCGGATCGACGGGCGCCGTCGACGGCAA
>DATKFB010000366.1:0-3330 GCA_035544435.1 Polyangia bacterium | reverse complement strand
GCCCCGTCGTGACGCCGTTCATCGAGGCCTACGCGGGCGGCGGTTACATGCAGCGCACCCACGCGGGCTTGAACGCCGTCGCGACCGCCTACGGGCAGCTGGGCGTCGACGTGGGCACGGAGGTCTTCCTGGCGCGCCACTTCTTCTTGAGCGCGGCGCTCGGCTTCATCCACGCGGCGGACGGTTTCGTCAAAGACAACGCGTTCGGCAGCTTCTCCGTCGACACGTGGTCGTTCAAGCTGGGCTTCGGGCTCTGAGGTAGACTGCCGCCCGCCGTGGCGCGTGGTCCCTCAGAAGATGCGACGGAGGAGCCGACCTCGCGCCGTTGGGCCGATGCGCGCCGGCGCGGCGAGGTCGCGTTCAGCCGGGAGCTCTCGTCATCCGCGGCGCTGGCCACCGCGGTCGTCGTGCTCGCCTGGGACGCGCCCGCGCTCGTGGCCCGCGCCGCCGCGCGCCTCCGGCGCCCGCGCGCGCTGAAGGCGAGACGTCGGTCGCTCGGACGTGGCGCCGAATGGAAGCGCGTCTAGAATGTCCCCCCGAGGAGAGCCCATGGCCGAGGCGAAGCGCGCGAAGGTCCGCAAGGCGGTGTTGCCCGTCGCGGGGCTCGGGACCCGGTTCCTGCCCGTCACGAAGGCCGTCCCCAAGGAGATGTTGCCCATCGTCGACGTGCCCTCGATCCAGCTCATCGTCGAGGAGTGCGTGGGCAGCGGCGTCGAGGAGATCATCCTCGTGACGTCGCGCGGAAAATCGGCGCTCGAGGACCACTTCGACCGCGCGGGCGAACTCGAGGCGCTGCTCGAGAAGAAGGGCAAGACGGAGGACCTCGCGCGCGCGCGCCGGCCGGCCGGGCTCGCACGCATCATCTCGGTGCGACAAGCGGAGGCGCGCGGCCTCGGGCACGCCGTGCTGTGCGCGCGCGAGGCCGTGGGCGACGAGCCCTTCGCCGTCGTGCTGGGCGACGACTTGCTCGACGCGCGCGTGCCCGGCGTGCGCCAGCTCCTCGACGTGTACGAGCGCTGGGGCACGGGCGTCGTGGGGCTCAAGGAGGTGCCGGCGGGCCAGGAGCACCTCTACGGGATCGTCGAGGGCCAGAGCGTCGGCCCGCGCGAGTGGAAGCTCAGCCGGCTCGTCGAGAAGCCGGCCCTGGGGACGGCGCCGTCGCGGCTGGCGGCCATCGGGCGCTACGTGCTGCCCCCCGAGATCTTTGCGATCCTCGCCGAGACGCCGCCGGGCCGGGGCGGCGAGATCCAGCTCACCGACGGCCTCGCGACGCTGTGCGCGCGCCGCGGCCTGCACGGCTTCGAGGTCGAGGGCCAGCGCTTCGACGCCGGCGATCGCGCGGGCTACGTGCTCGCGCAGCTGCACTGGGCACTCAAGCGCCCGGAGATCGCCGCGGAGGTTCGGGCGGGGGCGAGGCGAATCCTCGAAGAGACGCCCGAGCCCGAATCGGGCGCTTGAGCGGCGGCGCGTCACCGGATCTCCTCGAGGTGGCGGTGACGCTGCCGCTGCGCGGGACCTTCACCTACCGTGATCCGCGCCGGGGCGCCGCCCTCGTCGCCGTCGGCACTCAGGTCGTCGTCCCCTTCGGGCAGCGCACGGTGACCGGCTTCGTCGTCGGGCACGCGCCCGGCGCCGTGGCGGACGAGACCGCGCTCAAGGACATCGAGGAGGTCGTCGGCGGCGAGCCCGCCTTCGACGAGGCGATGATCTCGTTCTGCCGTTGGGTCGCGGACTATTACTACGCGCCCCTCGGCGAGGTGCTGCGCGCGGCGCTGCCGCAGGGCGAGAAGGCCGAGGCCGTGCGCGCCGCGCGCGTCACCGACCGCGGACGCGCCGCCGTGGGCAGCCAGCGGTCGCTGTTGGGAGAAGAAAGCGGCGACCCCCTGCTCGTCGCGCTCGTGGCCGCCGGCGGCGAGCTCACCATCAGAGGGCTGGCGCGCGCCCTCGCGCGGGACCCGCGCGGACGGCCGGGCCCGCCGGCGCGCGACGCGGGGGGACCGTCGCGCGCGTTGGCGCGCGTCCAGGCGCGGCTCGCTCGCCTCGCCGAGCAGGGGCTCGTCGAGGTCGGCGACGAGGTGCAGACGCGGCGGGCGCCGCCGACGGAGGCCTTCGCGGTCGCTGTCGGCGAGCGCCCGGCCGGCGTCGCGCCGCTGCCGGCGCGCGCCGAGGTCAAGCGGGCGCTGCTCGCGCGCGTCGCCGCCGCGGGCGGCGAGGGTCTCGTGACGGCGACGCTCACCGAGCGCGAGCGCCCGTACCTCAAGGCGCTTGCCGCCGCGGGCCTCGTCCGGCTCGAGCGCCGGCCCGTGCCGCCGGGCGCGACCGTCGCGCGCGCCGCTCTGGCGGGCGGCCCGTCGCCCTTCACGCTCACGGACCCGCAGCGGCACGCCGTGGAGAGGCTCACGGCGGCCCAGGCCTCGGGGTTCGCGACGTTCGTCCTCCACGGCGTCACCGGCTCGGGCAAGACGGAGGTCTACCTGCGCGTCATCGCCGAGGCGCGCGCCGCGGGGCGCGGCGCGCTCGTGCTCGTTCCCGAGATCGCGCTCACGCCGCAGCTCGCGGCGCGCTTCCGCGCGCGCTTCGGCGACGACGTGGCCGTGCTCCACAGCGCGCTGCCGCCGGGCGAGCGCCTCGCGGCCTGGCGCAAGCTGCGCGCCGGCGAGGTCGGCATCGCCGTGGGCGCGCGCTCGGCGGTGTTCGCGCCCGTGCAGGCGCTCGGCGTCGTCGTCGTCGACGAGGAGCACGACTCCTCGTTCAAGCAGGAGGAGGGCGTGCGGTACCACGGCCGCGACCTCGCGGTCGTGCGCGCGCAGCGCGCGGGCGCCATCGCCATCCTCGGGTCGGCGACGCCGTCGCTCGAGACGGCGCACAACGCGGCGCGCGCCCGCTTCACGTTGCTGCCGTTGCCCGGGCGGGCCACGCAGCGGCCGCTGCCGTCGGTCGAGCTCGTCGATCTGCGGCGGCACCCGCCCGGGCCGGACGGCCTGCTCGCGGCGCCGCTCGGCGAGGCGATGGCCGCCGCGCTCGGCTCGCGCGAGCAGGTCATCCTGTTTCTGAATCGTCGCGGCTTCTCGACGGTCGTGCTCTGTCGCGCCTGCGGCCACGTCGTGCGCTGCGAGAATTGCACGGTCTCGATGACGTACCACAAGAGCCGCGGCAAGCTCGTGTGCCACTATTGCGCGCGCGCGACGGCGGTGCCGGCGCGCTGTCCGGCTTGCCAGGCGTCCAAGCTCGAACGCCTGGGCATGGGCACCGAGCGTGTCGAGGCTGTCGTTCGCGAGCGCTTCCCCGACGCGCGCGTCGCGCGGCTCGATCGCGACACGGCGGGCGCGC
>DATKFB010000365.1:0-8010 GCA_035544435.1 Polyangia bacterium | reverse complement strand
GTCGACGAGGCCCGCGGCGAGCCCGGCCTTGCGCGTGTCGGTCTCCGTCACGGGCGTGTCCTTGCCCTTGGGCCGCACGATCCAGAGCGCGCCGGCCGGATCGAGGCGCTTGGATAGAGCCGCGATGCGCGCGAGCGCCGCTCGCGTCGTGGGCGCGTAGAAGAGGACATCGACGCGCGTTCTGGAGGGCGTTCTGGAGAGCGTTTTGTTGTCGTTGGCTCCGCCCTCCGCGAGCTCGCTCTCGAAGGCGGCGTCGAAGCCGAAGTCACCCACGAGCGCGACGCGCGAACGGGGCTTGACACCGAGCTTGGCGAGACGGCTCGGCGGGTTGCGGATCTTCTCGGCCCACTTCTGCGCGGCGGCGCCGAGCTCGAGGGCGAGGGTGCCGCCTCTCCATTTCAAGGTCAGCGTGTCGCCGCCGACGGTCACGCCTTTGATCTCGCTCAGGGGGACGCGCGCACGGAAGTCTCCGCGGAAGAGGACCTCGTTCGTCTCGAGCAGCGCCTTTCCGCGAGACGTCTCGCCGTCGAGTGTCGCGGCGCAGCTGGCTTCGAGGCCCATCGCCGCCGCGGGCCTACGCGATCGGGAGGGGAGCGCGCGCCGTGGGGAATGGCGCCGGCGTCGCGCCGGCCTTCCGCCTGAGCTTCGTTGTGACGGCGCGCGAGCGCGTCGTGTTTGCGACGGCGCGCGGGCGCGGCGTGCTCATGACTTCGGCGGCGGCCTTCTGGCGTCGTTTGTCGGCGTACATCTCTTCGTCGGCGTGAGCGATGAGGTCGGCGGCCGTGGCGCCGGCGTCGGGCCAGGTCGCCGCGCCGAGGCTCATGCCGAGCGGGATGTCGCGGCTGGCGTTCGCGACGACGAGCTGCTCGCGCAACCGCGCGACGAGGCGCGCCGCGTCCTCGCTCGACACGTCGGGCAGCAGCACCGCGAACTCGTCGCCGCCGGTGCGGCAGGGAACGTCGTGCGTGCGCAGGTGCGTGTGCAGGAACTCGCCCGCCCACTTGAGGAGCGCGTCGCCCACGGGGTGCCCATGGGCATCGTTGATGGCCTTGAAGTCGTTGATGTCGACGACGAGGACCGAGAAGCGACGGCCGCTTCCTGCGCGCTGCGAGCGGCTGTGCTCTTCGTTCAGACGCTCCTCGAAGTAGCGCCGGTTCCACAGCCCCGTCAGAGGATCTCGGTACGCCATCGCGCGGAAGACCTGCAGCTTCGCGACCTCGCGCCGGAGGACGGCGTTTTGCCGAGACAGACGAAGGACCTGAGCGTTGAGCTCCTCGGTAGGTCCTTGTCTCACCACGCTCTTCCGCATCAGCGCTTCAATCACATTCCGAGGATAAGCAACTCCAATGCCTCACCCCGCTTCGCGTTAAAGTGCGAAAACTCTAGCACCGCGCGTTCTTACATCGACAGAAAAATGTCGCTGCGGCAACCGTTTGACGCTTTCCGCTGGCGCATCGTGCGTAGGCGGCCGCGTACATCGCGGGCTTGGACGCACGTCCCCCCACGTTCGAGTGCTCAGCGCAGGGAGCGCCCCCAGCGGCCGAGGATCCAGGCCGTGGCGTTGTCGCGCCGCGAATAGACCGCCAGGCCGTCGTTGTCGAGACGTCCGGCCGGCGAGAGCTGCCAGAAAATCCCGAGCTGTCCGCCCGCGAGCGCGAACAGGCTACGCAGCCAAGTGTCGTAGCTCTCCGCGCGCTCGGTGTCGGGCGCGACGAAGCCGCACTCGCCGAGGTAGGCGACCTTCCCCGTCAGGGTGGCGATGGCCTGGTGTCGCTCGATCCAGATCTCGGCGTCGCGCGCCGTCGTGAACCCGTAGTTGCGCGGGTAGAAGTGGTAGCTCAGCATGTCGAGGGCCTCGACGCGCGAGAGCTTCGAGTAGCTCGCGCCCTCGTCGCCGCGCACGGCGTAAAGATTCGTCAGGCCTTCGTAGAGCGTCGGGTCGTCGTCAAAGCCGTCGCCCCCGTCGGAGACGAGCTGGTCGGGGGCGAGTTGCTTGAGAAAGGTGGCCAGCTCGTCGATCGTATCGACGAAGGCCGTCGTGCCGCGGCAGCTCTGGCAGCGCAGCTCGTTCGCGATCTCCCAGGCGAGGATCGCGGGCTCGTCCTTGTACGCCACGCCCGTGAACGTGTTGACGCGGTTGACGAGCATGTAGACATAGTCCTTCCACCACTGTTTCATCTGCGGGTTCGTGAAGAAGTCGTCGTGTGTGTAAGCGCCTCCGAAGGCCTTCGACGCCCAGTCCGCGTAGGCGGGCAAGCCGCCGTACTCACCCCAGTTGTTGACGAGCGGGATGACGAGGTGGATGCCGCGGCGCTTGGCCTCCCAGACGGCCTGGTCGAGCCCGCGCAGGCCCTCCTCGCGGAAGCCCTCCTCGGGGCTGCGCCGGATCGAGGACGCGTCCTTCGAGTCGTTGAAGCCCCAGATGCGCGCGACAGGCAGAGACAGACAGACGAGATCGTCCAGCACCTCTCTCACGGCGCGCAGCGCGCCCCGGTCCTGGTCCTGCTGCGCGTAGGAGAGGAGCTGCTGCAGATAGTAGAGGTTCGTGCCCGTCGCGCGATAGGGCGTGACGCGATCGATGAGGAGGGAGCCGTCGTCGCGGCCCACGAAACCCGAGATGGGCGGCAGCGGCGCGCATCCCGTGTCCTCGAGCTCACCGCCGTGATGGACGACGGTCGACTCGGGCGCCGCGAGCGGCGGCTGCGCGGCCTCGTTCCCACATCCCGCGAGCCCCGAGACCAGGGCCCATGCAATCGCCCCCACGCACGAGCGGGCGAGCGCGCGGGGCGTGGCCGGGCTCCGAAGGGTCACGAAGCGGGTTCGGGGCGGTACTCGCAGGCCTCGTAGAACTGACGTCCGAAGGCCGTGACATAGAGCGCCTGCCGGTGGAGGTCGGCGACGACCGCGTCGGTGGCGCGCGCGAGCGCCGGTGGGTGCGCCTCGATCTGCGCGATGGCGCCGAGCACGTCGGGATGCTGCTCGACGGCCCGGAAGATGCGCGTATCTTCCGAGATGCGCACGCGGCGCAGCTCGACGAGCCCGAGGCGGCACAGGTTGTCGACGTAGAGCGGCGCGCGGCGCGGGTGCTCGCAGACCGCCTGCTCGCCGAGGAGGTTGAAGTGGCGCAGCGTCGTCGCGACGATGGAGCCGTGCCGGTGGCGCGACTGCACGCTGACGATCGGGTAGGGCCCGTCGTGCTGGAGGAGGCTGACGATGCGCACCTCGTCGGAGGTGAGCTGGCGCAGCACCTCGAGGAAGCCCGGGTGGATGCGGTCGGCGCGCGCGCCGTCCATCGAGGCGGCCAGGAGGTTGAGGTAGCGCTCGCGCATCGTCGCGTCATTGCGCACGCTCGCGGCGAGCGCCTGGGCCGCGAAGGCCATGGCGGGCGCGCGGCGGCGGCCGCCCGGGATCGCCGAGACGCGCTCGCCGAGGTCGCGCAGCGTGCCGGGGACGCGGGCCGCGACGTCGGGCATGTTTCGCAGCGGCGAGAGCGCGAGCTGAGCGAGCGCCTGCAGGCCGCCGCCGAGCTCCGCCGAGAACGCCAGGTTGCGCGCGGGCCGCACGACGAGATCTCGAATGACGCGCGTCGCGCTGCGCATCCGCTCCCTCTCCTTGGCGAACATCATCGCTCGGAGGTTACTCGATCCGGACGGCTGCGTCTCAATTGACGTCGAAGGGAACGTCGCCCAGAAAAACCAGCTGGCCGGCGCCGATCGCGAGCGACATCGTCTGCGTCTCGGAGAGCTTCGCGCCCGTGGCGTCGAGGAGATCGAGGGTCACCGCGTACGTGCCCGGCGCGATCGCTGTCGTGCGCCCCTTGCCGTCCCCGCAGGTCAGATCGAACGTCGTTGCGCCGGCGAGCAGCCGCACCGTGACCGCGCCCGCCTGCGTGCACGATTCGATCGCGCCCGTGCTCATCTTGTCGATGGACCACGTGAGCGCGAACCCGCGGCCCTTGGCGGCGTCGGCGCCGCCCACCTGCAGCGGCAGCGACGGCACGGTCTCGGCCTGGCCGCTCACGACGATGAGCTGGGGCGCGACGATCTCGGCGAGGACCGCTCCTCCGGCGTCGCGCAGCTTCATCGAGACCGAGTGGCTGCCGGCCGGCAAGGCGCAGGTCGTGGCCGCGAGCGCTGCGCACGGCACCGTCGACGTCGCCGCGGCGCCCGTTGTCAGGTTCACGACGTCGATGTCGACGGTCTTGCCACCGACGCCGTCGCACGTTGACGTCGCGCCCGTGGCGTCCTCGAGAGACCACGCGAGCGACAAGGTCGCCGTCCCGTTCGCCGCGCAGGCCGTGCCCACCGAGCCCGTGTCGACATCGGACGACGTCCCCGCGTCGGTCGCCTGCACGTCGGCGGCGCCGCCGTCGCGCGCGATACCGTCAGCGCCAGCGTCGCGCGATGAGCCGGGGGTCGTCCCGGTGGGATAGCTCGAGCTCGGGTAATGGTTGCCGGAGCCCGACGAGAACGCTGGCGCCGGGTTGCCGTTCTGGCCCGCGTTCAAGCAGCCCACCACGGAGCCTGCGGCGAGGGCGAGCGCGCCGGCTGCCATTCCGATCCCAGCGAGCCATCGCGGATGAAGCATGGGAACAAGTCTGGGAACGACGGCGGCGTCTCGTCAAGGCCGCATGTGCGTCGGGCGGGCGCTGGCGTGAGCGCGATCACCTGCGCGCGGGCTCGGTCGCGAGCGCGGATGTTTGCGGTCGAGCGGGGAGCGGAGTCGCACGGCGCCGCAGCAGCGTGCGCCGGCCCGGCCAGAGCGCGAACGCCGTGAGCGGGAAGAACACCGCGAACTCGACGGCCAGATCGAGCAGCCCGGCGCTCGACAACATCTTCATGCCGCGAGGCGCGTCGGGCAGCAGGCGCCACGGAGACATGAAGCGCGCCTCGGAGAGCGGCCAGAGGAGCGGGATGCCGCGTCCGCCCTCGCCGCAGGCGTCGAGGATGCCGTGGCTCGCGACGGCGAGCGTCGCGGCGACGGCGGTGCGCACGGCTGGCCAGCCGAAGCGCCGCGCTATGAGCCCGCTCAGAAGGCCGATCGCGACGGCTATGAAGAACGAGTGCGAGGCGCCCCGATGCCCGAAGCAGCCGAGATCGCGGACACCGCAAGCCACGCCGAGCACGTCGGCGTCGGGCAGCTCGGCGAGCGCCGCGAAGAAGAGCAACGTCCCAGCCGAAGTCCGTTGCTCCTTCCCGTTCCACTGCGTCCGCGCGGTGTCTGTGCCGCCGTGCAAGCGACCCGCGAGCAAACCCACCGCGAGGTGGCCATAACTGGCCATGATTTAATTGTGGCCTGCGATACCTCTAGCCGCCACCGTTTTCGGGGCAGCGCGAAGCGTTTCGGCGCCGCGTCGCGCTCCCGCTCCTCGCCGTCGGGGGCACATGCACCGACAGATCACGCGGGCGCTTCGTCCAGGCGCTCCGGCCGCCCCGCGCGGCGGAACACCAGCGCGTAAACGAGCTGCGTCTCGGCGCCGATGTTCCAGACCCAAGGCGCCAGCAGGCGCGGCGCCTCGAAGAGGCGGTCCATGCTCGTGAGGCGGGCGAGGAGATCCGCGGGGTCCGGGTCCCCGCGTCCGCCTTCGGCCGCGTGCCGCGCTGCGAAGGCCGCCACGTCTTCGGGCGGCGCGCCGTCGAGGTCACGCAGCGCAGGCGCGTGTTTCGACGACAGCACGTCGAAGATCAAGATGCCTGTCCCTCCGGGCTTCGTCGCCCCGGCGAGCGTCATGAGGTGGACCGCCGTGAGGGCCGCGTGGAGGTTGGCCCAGTCGGACGCGGAGAGGATCCAGGCCCGGTGATAGGGCACGGCGAGCTGGCTAAGCACGCAGGTCGAGACGACGACGTCGAAGGATCGCCCGAGCTGGCCGATGAGCTCGTTGAGGATCCCGTGGATCGCCGGCTGCGCGGCGCGTCCGAGGTCGGCCTCGGCCGGGAAGGCCTCGCCCCACTCGTCGAGGCGGCGCGCGAACCCCGACAGGTCGATGCCCGGATGCAGCACGAGCCGCTCCCGGAGTGTCGCGGGCGCGCTCGCGCGGCAGCGCTCGAGCGCCTCGCCGTCTATATCGACGAGGTGAAACGCCGTGAACCGCTCGGCGAGCGCCGGCAGATCGAGGTCCGAGCCGTTGCCGGCGCCGAGCACGCATAGGTCGCCGCCGCGGCCGGCAGCGCCGACGATAGTCGTGACCTGGGCCCGATGGCCCGCATACCACTCGCGGTTCTGGGCGACGTTGTCGTTGACGCGCCCCTGATAGTCCAGCGCACGCGCCGGCGCCGCGCGGGGCCCGCCGCTCGCCCCGTGGGCGTCGGCCAGGTGGGCCGTCAGGCACGCGAGCGAGCACGCCAAGAATGGCTGGCCGGAGGCGTCCGCGTCGAGGCACAGATCGCAGATGCGCCGCGGAGCGGACGCGTGGCCGCACGTCCGCGCGGACTTAGGCCCGGGCTGTCGGTGCTTCGTCACGTCGGAGGCCTCGGCCGCGCGCTCAGGCGTCACCCAATTCGATTGGCGCACCCGCCACCCACCCGCAGCCACGAGCCATCAGAGGATGGAGATTTGACGGCCGGGCCGGGCTGGCTCAGGCACTTCGCGCGCCGAGGCGCGGATTCCAGGGGATTCCAGGGTGCCGGGGGTGGGTATCGAACCCACAAGCCGCTTTCGCGACAAGAGATTTTAAGTCTCTCGCGTTTACCATTTCGCCACCCCGGCCCCAGCGGCGCCCGCCGAACGAGGGCACCGCATGGTACATAGAGTTACCAGCTTCTCCGCAGCCGATGCACGAGAATCCTTCTCCTCAAGCCCAGTTGCGTCGATGGGCCGTCGTCGTGCTCGGCGCTCGCGCGGGCGTCCCCGTCCTCGTTCTCTTCGCGCTGCTCGCGCTCGCGGCGCTGGCGACCTCCTGCGTGAACCTGAGCTATCCCCCGGGCGCGTCTGGCGACGGCGGCGCGTTCGTGCCCCACCTTCAAAACGGCGCGGCTTGCCTTGAGAACGGCGACTGCCGGAGCGGCTTCTGCAGCGACGGGTTCTGCTGCTTGGAGAGGTGCGACGGGACGTGCCTGACCTGCGGCAAGGCCGGCAGCGAGGGGCGCTGCGTGTTGGCGGACGCGGGCTCGAACCCACACGGCTCCTGCGTCGACGAGGGCGTCGCGAGCTGCGGCAAGAACGGCACGTGCGACGGCGCTGGGAGCTGTCAGACGTACCCGGTCGGCACCGTTTGCGCGGGCGCGCGCTGCCAGGTTCAGCAGATCATGCTGGCGTCGCGCTGCGCCGCCGACGGCACCTGCATGCCCGGCACGCAGCAGCCTTGCTCTCCCTTCCTTTGCGACGACACTGGAACGAAATGCCAGACCTCTTGCGTCGATAACAGCGTGTGCTCCAACGGCATCACGTGCGCGAAGGGCGTGTGTGGTCTCAAGGCCCTGGGGACGGCGTGCACCGACGGCACGGAGTGTGCGTTGGGCTTTTGCGCGCAGGGCGTCTGTTGCACCGACGCCTGCACGGACCTTTGTCACTCGTGCGGTCTCAAGGGCAGCGAAGGCGCGTGCACGCTGGTTCCGGCGGGCATGCCGCCCACGCCGGCCACCGCGTGCGCGACGACCGACCCTTCGGGCTGCGGCACGGACGGCACGTGCGACGGCGCGGGCGCATGCCGCCTCTACGTCGCGGGGACGGTGTGTAGCGCGGTGACCTGCTCGTCGGCCATGTTGCGATCGGCCGCGACGTGCGACGGCAAGAACCACTGCCAGATGCCCACAGTCTCGACCTGCGGCGGATACACTTGCGCAACGGGGGTGACTTGCAAGACGACTTGCGAGGCCGACGCCGACTGCGCGTCGCCCAGTGTGTGCGGTCAGGCGTCGTGCGGCGGCCTCTTGGCGCAGTACTTTCGCGAGACCAACCTCTCGAACCTGGTGTTCTCGCGCACCGATCCGACGATCAACTTCAATTGGGGGCTGGGCTCGCCGAGCCCGCTGCTGAACGCCAACAACTTCTCCGTGCGCTGGCGGGGCAAAG
>DATKFB010000364.1:0-3006 GCA_035544435.1 Polyangia bacterium | reverse complement strand
CTCATCATCAACAACGCCTACCTGGGCATGGTCCGCCAGTGGCAGGAGCTGTTCTTCGACAACCGGCTCTCGGGCGTCGACCTCGAGGGCAACCCCGACTTCGTCAAGCTCGCGGGCGCCTACGGCATCAAGGCGTTTCGCATCCGCCGCCCGTCGGAGGTGGACCGCATCCTCAAGGCCGCGCACGCCTACGACGAAGGACCCGTGCTCGTCGAGGCCGAGGTCATCAAGGAGGACAACGTGTTCCCCATGATCCCCGCGGGCGCGCCGCTGCGAGACATGATCATCGACCGCCCCAAGCACAGGATGGCCAAACCCGAGGGGAGCACGTAGCCAATGTCGACGTCGACCGCAGCCGTGAGTCCCATCATCGCCCCCGCGCTGGCGCCCGCCGCGCCGCTCAACACGATCTCGATCCTCGTGCGCAACAAGCCGGGGGTCCTCGTCCGCATCGCCCTCGTGTTCTCGCGGCGCGGCTACAACATCGAGAGCCTCGTCGTGAGCGCCGACGCCGCCAACGCGGCCTTCTCGCGCATGACGATCACATGCAGCGGCGATCCCGAGACGCTCGAGCAGATCATCAAGCAGCTCACGAAGCTAATCGACGTCGTGCGCGCCATCGATCATACCGGCCAAGCCGTCATCGAGACCGAGACGGCGCTCGTCAAGCTCCGGTGCAAGCTCGACGAGCGCACGGAGCTGCTGCAGATCAGCGAGCAGTACAACGCCAAGGTCGTCGACTACGGCCCCGACTCGCTCGTGCTGCGCCTCTACGGCGTCTCGGCCAAGCTCGACGCCTTCTTCGAGCTCATGGGGCAGTACGACGTCGTCGAGCTCATGCGCTCCGGCAAGGTGCTCATGGCGCGCGGCCTCGAGACGACCTGAGGACGGCGCCGTCAGGGCGCGAGCACGAGCGGATTCAAGTCGCGGATTCGACCAAAGTCGGTATCGAAGGTCACGAGCTCGGCCCCGAGATGGAAGGCCGCGGCGGCGACCCAGACGTCGTTCGTGGGAATGGGAGTGCCCGCCCGGCGGAGCGAGGCGAAGACGCCGCCGTAACGCCGGGCCACGTCCTCGTCGATGCGCTGCACGCCAACGAACGGCTCCGCGAGGAAGTCGCGTAGCGCGCTCCGGTTCTCCTCGAGCCTCGTGCCGAGCATGAATCCGGCCTCGAGCTCACCGAGCGTCACAGTCGACAAGAAGACCCGCTCGGCGGAGGTGAGCAGATCCACGACGGCTCCCTGGCCACGGCGAAACTGGGCGTAGGCCGAGGTGTCGAGGAGCAAGCGGCGACCAGCCATCGCCGCCGATCAAGTCCAGAGCTTCACGTCGACGACCCGTTGAGCAGCGAGTCCCTCCTCGAACTCGCGCAGATCGTCTGCGGTCCACGTCGTGTATCGCGACAGACGCGCGCGCCGCGCCGTCTCATCGATGCCCGCGGCCTGCTCCAGGATCTGGAGCACCTTGGCGTTGACGCTCGTTCCGGACTCCTTCGCCATCTGCTCCATGCGGCGTGCCAGCTCCGGGCGAACGCCGCGAATCGTGATCTGTTTTGCCATGACTTCGAGAATGTATTATTTGGACTTCATGATGTCAATCTAATAAATACAATAGTTTATATAGCAAATCGCCGGCCTAATCCGCTATCCTTCCGTAATGCGCACCGCGGACCACGCGGGATGGCCCGGACATGTCGGCGGGTTGAGCTTGCGTAGCTCGAGCCTCACGCGCTTCACCGCCGGATAGCGCCCTCGCACGTTGTCGACCATCCGGCGCGCCAGCGACTCGAGGAGGTGGTGCGGCTCGCCCACGCCGACGCCGACGATGATCTCGGCGACGCGGCTGTAATCGACCGTGTCCGCGAGCTTGTCGCTGCGCTCGGCCGCCGCGACGTCGACGTCGAGCTCGACGTGGACCTCGAACTTGCGCGTCGCGCGGCGCTCGACGGCGGTCGCGCCGTGCCTTCCGTCGAACTCGAGACGCGCGAGCGAGATCGTGAGCATGCTAGCCCGCGCTCGCGGCGCCGCTCTTGTTGTCCACGTCCTCTTCGCGCTCCGCCTCGAGATCCTTGCGCAGCTTGCGCTTGATGATCTCACGCTTCACGGGACCGACCTGATCGATGAGCAGGCGGCCGTTCAGGTGATCAGTCTCGTGCTGGAGGGCGCGCGCCAGCAGCCCCTCGCCCTCGGCCTCGAACGTCTCGCCGTCGAGCCCCATGGCGCGGACGCGCGCCTTCATGCCGCGCTTGACGGGCACGAAGATGCCCGGGAACGAGAGGCAACCCTCATCGCCGGTCTGGCTCTCCGCGGAGATCTCGATGATCTCGGGGTTGATGAAGACCTTGGGCGGCGAGCCTTCGCCGCCGCCCGCGACGGGCCCGTCGATGATGAAGAGACGCACGGGCGCACCGACCTGAATCGCCGCCAAACCGGCGCCGTTGGCGCCTTCCATCGTCTCGGCCATGTCGGCCACCAGTTGACGCACGTCGTCGTCGACCTCGGTCACGGCGACCGAGCGTTGTCGCAGCTTCGCGTCAGGAAATCGGAGAATCGTCCGCCGGGCCATCTCGTCCTTAAGATAGCCAACAAGGCCGGGTTTGACAAAGCTGGGCGTGGCCCCGTAACTTCGCCGCCCCGCCACCATCAATAGCTAGGCACATGAACCTCATACGCTACGCGGACGCCGAAATCCCCACTGCGCACGGCCCTTTGCGCGTGTTCGTCTATCGGGACCAGTCCGCGCCCGCGCACGCCATGGCTGAGGAGCATGTGGCCATCGTGGCCGGCGACGTCTCGGGCGCCAGCAATGTCCTCACGCGCGTCCACTCCGAGTGCTGGACGTCGGAGGTGTTGGGCTCGCTCAAGTGCGATTGCCGCGAGCAGCTCGACGCCGCGATCGACCGCATTGCCGCCGAGGGCACGGGCGTCGTCGTCTATCTGCGCCAGGAGGGGCGCGGCATCGGGCTCGGCAACAAGGTGCGCGCCTACGCCCTGCAGAACGGCGGCG
>DATKFB010000363.1:0-3398 GCA_035544435.1 Polyangia bacterium | reverse complement strand
AGATCGTACGCACCGACGACGGCGGCGCTCCCACCGTTGCTGCGAGCGCGCAGCTCGTCGAGATGAACGAGGCTCGCGAGCACGTCATCGTCGGCCACGCCGAAGTCGATGAGGCAGGCGATCTCGTCGACGCCCGCCTCGCGCAGGCGGTCGACCATGGCGAGGCAGCTCTGAGGCGTGCCGAAGAGGCCGCTCGTTGTGAAGTAGCGCTCGAAGGCGTGCGCCATCATGACCTGCGTCTCCTCGGGCGTGAGGACTACCTCGCCCGGCGCGGCCGGCGCCGCGGGCGCGCCCGCCCGATCCTTCCCGGGCTGCGCGAAGGCGGGGAACTCCCACTTGGCCTTCTTGATGAGATCGGTGGAGGTCTCGAGGTAGGCCATGAAGGGATCGCGCACCTTGGCGCGCACCTCGTCGCGATCGGCGCCGACGAAGGTGTGCAGCATGAGGCTGACGTGCCCGGGGCCGGCGTGGCCGTGCGCGCGGCGCGCGTCGCGATAGACGGCGATCTTCGCTGTGAGATCCGCCACGCTCTGGCCGAGCATGTTGGTGAGGACGTTGGCGCCGAGCTCGCCCGCGAACCGGAACGTGTCGGGGCTGCCGGCGGCCGTGACCCACAGCGGCGGCTCGGCCTGCACGGGGCGCGGCAGGACGCGTACCTGGATCTCGGCGCCCGTCCCGCTGCGCGCCGGGACGGATTCGCCGCGCCACAGGCGCCGCACCGTCTCGATGCCGCGGATCATGACGTTCTTGCGGTCGGCGTAGCTCTCGGGCATAAGCGCGAAGTCGTTGGCGTGCCAGCCTGACGCGAACGACAGGCCCACGCGCCCGCCCGACAGGTTGTCGACGACCGACCACTCCTCGGCGACGCGGATGGGGTTGTGCAGCGGCAGCACGACAGAGCCCGCGCGGATCTGCACGTTGCGCGTCAGCACGGCGAGCGCGGCGCCCGTGACCGACGGGTTGGGGTAGATGCCGCCGAACTCGTGGAAGTGGCGCTCGGGCGTCCACACGGCGGAGAAGCCGTGCGCGTCGGCGAACTTCGTGCCCTCGAGTAGCAGCCGGTAGCGCTGCCCGACCTCGGCGCCCGCGGCGCTCGCGAAGTAAAAGAGGCTGAAGTCCATGCGCCGGCGCGCGTCGCCCGCGGCGGGGCGCGCGCCCCGGTCGGCGACGGCGCGGCGATCGCCGTCCCCGTGCACGACGACCTCGAAGCCGCGCGCGAGCGTCCACAGCAGCTCGAGCACCGAGATGTCGAAGGAGATGCTCGTGACGGCGAGCCACACGCCGCGTTCGGCGCCGATTCGCGCGTCCATGCCCGCGAAGAAATTGATGACGTTGCGGTGCTCGATCATCACGCCCTTCGGCCGCCCCGTGGAGCCCGACGTGAAGATCACGTACGCGAGGTTGTGTGGCGCGACCGCTCGGTGGAGCGCAGGCGCGCTGGCCGCGGACGCCTCCGCCAGCGCGGGCGCCTCCGCGAGATCGACCGTCACGATCTCGGCGCCCGCGCGCGGCGGCAGGGCCGAACGCAGCGCCGTCCTCGTCACGATGACGCGCACCTGCGAGTCCTCGAGCATCATGACGAGCCGCTCGGTCGGGTACTCGGGATCGAGCGGCACGTAGGCGCCGCCGGCCTTGAGGATGCCGAGGAGGCCGACCACCATCTCGAGCGAGCGGTCGACGAACAAGCCCACGAGCGTTTCGGGTCCCACGCCGCGCGCCTGCAAGGTCCGCGCGAGGGCGTCGGTGCGCTGGTCGAGCTCGCGGTACGTCAGGCGCGCGTCGCGGTAGACGACGGCCACGGCGTCGGGCGTCGCCGCCGCCTGCGCCTCGATGAGCTCGTGCACGCACCGGTCGCGCGGCACCTCGACGCGGGTGTCGTTCCAGCGCTCGACGACGAGCGCGCGCTCCTCGGGCGCGACCGTCGGAAGGTCGCCGATGCGCGCCTCGGGGTTCGCCGCGAGCGCCGCGAGCACGGCGCGCAGGCGTTCGGTCAAGCGCGCCGCGGCCTCGTTGTCGAGGCGCGCGCGATCGTACGAGAGCTTGAGCAGGAGCTCGTCCTCCGCGTAGCCGAACAGCGTGATGGGGAAGTTCGTCTGCTCGATCCAGCGGAAGGTCCGGCGCGCCCAGGCGCCCCCCTGCGCCTGCATGACGGCCTCCATGAGCCGCTCGTTGAAGACGATGATGCTCTCGAACAGGCTCTGGTCGCCCGGCAGGTCGCTCGCGGCCAGCACGTCGGCGAGCGCCGTGTGCTCGAAGGCACGCACCTCGCGGTGCCGCTCGCGGACGCCGCGCAGCCAGTCGCCCGCCGAGGCGGCCGCGTCGACGGTCAGGCGGAGCGGCAGCGTGTTGATGAAGACGCCCGCCATGCCCTCGGCGCCCGGCACCGACGAGCGCCGGCACGCGCGCGTCGCGCCGAAGACCACGTCGTCCTCGCCCGTCGACGCCGCGACGACGAGCGCCCACGCCCCCTGCACGAAGGTGTTGAGCGTGAGGCCGGCGGCCTCGCCGAACGCCCTCAGGCGGGCGGTCTCGCCGCGCGACAGCCGGAACGCGCGCTCACTGTGGCCGCGCGGCGCCGCTCCGTCGGCGCGCGCCGTCGTCAGCACGTTGGGCGCCGCAAAGCCCTCGAGCCGCGCGTGCCAGAAGGCGCGCGCCGCCTCCGCCTTGGCGCGCAGCTCACCCTCGAGCCACTCGATGTGCGCGCGGTAGGGCAGGGGCGCGGGCGCGCTCGGCTTCTCGCCGCGCCGGAGCGCCTCGTAGACGTCGAACACCTCGTTGACGATGGCGACGAACGAGCCGCCGTCGAGGACGCCGTGGAAGAAGGTCCAAACGAGCTGGGTGTAGCCGGCGCCGCGTCGGAACAGCGCGACCCGCAGCAGGGGCGCGCGCGCGAGGTCGAAGCCGCGGCGGCGATCCTCGACGAGGAACGCCTCGAGCCGCTCGTCCTGCTCGGCGCGCGGCACGCCGCTCCGGTCGTGAAGGGTGAAGGGCACCGTGACGGCGGCCGCCACGCGCTGCTCGGGCGCGCCGGGGCCGCCCCAGGAGAAGGACGTGCGCAGCACGGCGTGGCGTTCGACGACGAGACAGAAGGCCTGCTCGAGGGCCGCGGCGTCCACCTCCTCGGGCAGGCCCGCGACCATCTGCTCGATGTCGACGCCGCTCTCCGGCGCGCTCAGCCGATTGAACAGCATGCCGGCCTGTACGGGCGAGAGGGGATATCTTTCGTCGTCGCGATCTGACGTCATGTCACTCGTCCTTCGATTCGTCGGGCGCGGACGGGCGCGGCCCACCGTCGCCGACGGCCGATCTCTTGGCCCGGTAGGCATCGCGCGAGACGGCGCGCATGGGCGGCGGCGCGGCGCTCTTGCCGGCGGCCTTCACGCGCGCCACCTCGGCGG
>DATKFB010000362.1:0-2300 GCA_035544435.1 Polyangia bacterium | reverse complement strand
CGGGCGCTGGGGCGTGAACTACATCTACGGGACCTGGCAGGTGCTCCGGGGCGTCGCCTGCATCGGCGAGGATCTGGAGGCGCCCTACGTGCGGCGCGGCGTGAAGTGGCTGCTCGAGCACCAGAACGCCGACGGCGGCTGGGGTGAGAGCATCGCGAGCTACGACGACCCTTCGCAGCGAGGGATCGGCGCCTCGACGCCCAGCCAGACGGCCTGGGCGCTCATGGGACTCTGCGCCGGCGGCGAGGCCGATAGCCCCGCGGTTAGGCGCGGCACGCGCTGGCTCCTCGACAAGCAGGACGCCGACGGGACGTGGCAGCAGGAGCCCTGGACGGGGACGGGGTTTCCGAAGGTCTTCTATCTGAACTACCACTACTACCGGCATTACTTCCCCCTGATGGCGCTCGCGCAGCTCGCGCGCGCCCGACACATCCCACTCACGCCGTCCGCGTAGGCGAAGATCGCTGCGCTTGCCGTCTCAGCGCAACGTCTTCGCGATCTCGGCGGCTTCGCGCTTGACCCGCCGCTCCTCGGGCGGGTCGTAGGCGCCGACGCGGGCGGCCGCGATGTCGGCGAGCAGCGCCTTGGCCTCCGTGGGACGGCCCTCGTCGGCGGCGATGCGGGCCTCGTAAAGGCGTGCGCGGAGGTTCGCGGGGTTGATCTCGAGCGCCCGCCGGAGCTCGAGCGCGGCCTTGTCCCGATCGCGCTTGGGCCAAGGCAGAGCCAAGTAATAGGCTGCCCAAATCACGGGGATGCTGCCGTGGTCGTAGCGGACGTCGAGCGCCGTGGCCCGCTCAAGCGGCCGCTTGAACTTCCCCTCGATGCCGTTGGCGATGGCGCGCACCACCCCCATGTCCTCGGCGTAGCTGCCGATGCTCAACGAGGCCCAGTAATGTCCGGCGACATCGTTCGGGTTGGCGGCGATCGCGCGCTCGGCCAGCTCGTAGGCCTCTTTGCCGAGGCGTGAACGCTCTTCCTCCGAACGGCCCGGCACGTCGCTCTCCGTGAAACGCGCCCGCGCCGCGCGCCAGAGCGCGTCGTAGTCGCGAGGCGCCGCCGAAAGGACGGCCTCGACGAGGCGATGGGCCTCGCCCAGGGCGGCCGCGTCGTCGCGCCGTTCGTGCAATGAATCCAATTGCGCGAGCACGGTGGAGATCGACGGAGCGCCGGCGGGCGGCGGCGGCGCGCCTCCCTCCGCGACGACGAGCAACGAGACCGCCAGCGCCGAGAGCATCGCGCGACGGACTCTAGCAGCCGACGCTCATTTCATGCCCAACAGGCGAACGTCACCCTCTCGCCACAGGATAGCGACGCCGGCGTTGTGGGTGACTCCCCCGTCCCGATTGGTCGACCGCGGGCCACCCGCAACCATAAGCACGCGACTGACCGTCGAGAGCGGTTGTGACCGCCGCCGGCGGACCTACGTTTGAGACGTTGAGTGAAAGGGGCACGTCATGACCAAGTACACGCTTCCCGCGCTGCCGTATGAGACCGGGGCGCTCGAGCCGCACATTTCGGCCGAGATCATGGAGCTGCATCACGACAAGCACCACGGCACCTACGTCGAGGGGGCCAATCGGGCCATCGAGGCGCTCATCGCCGCGCGCGCCAAGGACGACTTCACCGGCGTCGCCGCGCTCGAGCGGGCGCTCGCCTTCAACGTCTCGGGGCACATCCTCCACAGTATCTTCTGGCGAAACCTGTCGCCAGGCGGCGGCGGGCGCCCCAAGGGAGAGCTGGCCCGCGCCATCGAGCGCGACTTCGGGAGCTTCAACGCATTCCAAAAGCAGATGATTCAGACGGCGAGCACGATCATGGGCTCCGGCTGGGCGGCGCTCGTGCTCGACCCGATCTCGCATCGCCTAGGCACGACGCAAATCCACGATCACCAGTCCGAGGTCACGCAGGCCGGCGTGCCCCTCCTGGTGCTCGACGCCTGGGAGCACGCGTACTACCTGCAGTACCGGACCAAGAAGGCCGACTACTTCACGGCGCTGTGGAACCTGTGGAACTGGGAAGACGTTCGAGAGCGCTTCGCGCGGGCGTCCGAAGTGGATCTGGGGCTCGACAACGCCATCCTCGGCGAGGCGGGCGAGCCGGCGACGGCGGCTCCGGCTTGAGCGCGGCAGGGGTGCGATCGTGACAAGACTCGAGCTGACCGACGACGAGGCGCGCGAGCTGAAGCTCGCGCTCGAGACCCAGGTGCATCGCCTTCGCGTCGAGCTGATCAACGCCGATGCCCGAGAATTCAAGGCCGGTCTGCGCGAGGAGCTCACGCGCCTCGAGCGCGTCACGGAACG
>DATKFB010000361.1:0-9091 GCA_035544435.1 Polyangia bacterium | reverse complement strand
CACGATCTCACGGCCGCGGAAGACGACGACGAGCTTGCACTTGTTGCCTTCCTGTAAGAAGCGCCGGATGTGCTTCACCTTGAAGTCGAAGTCGTGGTCGTCGGTCTTGGGGCGGAGCTTGATCTCCTTGAGCACGATCGTCGACTGGTGTTTGCGCGAAGCCTTCTCCTTCTTCGACGTCTCGTACTTGAACTTGCCGAAGTCCATGACCTTGCAGACCGGCGGTGCGGCGCGCGGATTGACCTCGACGAGCTCCAGCCCCTGCTCTTCGGCGAGCTTGAGGGCCTCGTGCGTCGGGAGGATGCCGACCTGCGAGCCGTCGGCGCCAATGACGCGCACCTCGGGCACTCGGATGCGGCGACCGACGCGGTAATTGTCGGTCGCGCTCGGGGGGGCTGAGTTGAATGGCCTTGGGATGTTCTTGCTCCTTGCTTTAGTGTATCAGGCCGCGCTGCCTACACCCGCACCTACGGGGGGCATCGCGGCCTCCTGCGCGAGACGGCGCGCGAACTCATCGAGCGGCGCCGCCGGTTGTTGCTCACCTTCCCGCGTGCGCGGCGAAACCACGCCCGCGGCCATGTCCTTCTCCCCGACAACGACCATGTAGGGGATCTTCTCCATCTGGGCGCGACGGATCTTTGCGCCCAGCTTGTCGGCCGTAACGTCGGCCTCGATGCGCAGGCCTTCCTGCTTGAGCCGCGCCATGACCTGGTGGGCGTAAGCCTCGGCCTTGTCGCTCACCGTAAGCACGCGCGCCTGCACGGGCGCGAGCCATAGCGGAAACGCGCCCGCGAAGTGCTCGATGAGCACGGCGATGAAGCGCTCCATCGAGCCGAGCAGCGCGCGGTGGATCATGATGGGCTGCTTGCGCGTGCCGTCCTGCGCGACGTACTCGAGGTTGAAGCGGGCCGGGATCTGGTAGTCGAGCTGGAACGTCGAGCACTGCCACTCGCGCCCGAGCGCGTCCTTGATCTTGAGATCGATCTTGGGGCCGTAGAAGGCCCCGCCGGCCGCGTCGACCTCGAAGGGCCGCCCGAGCGCCTCGAGCACGGTACGCAGCGCCGCCTCTGCCTTGTCCCAGGCCGCGACGTCGCCGAGGAAGCTCTCGGGCCGCGTCGCGAGATAGAGGTTGAAGCTCTCGAAGCCGAAGAGCTTGAGCATCTCGAGAGAGAAACGTAAGCACTCCGAGATCTCGTGGGCGATGTCTTCTTCGCGGACGAAGAGGTGCCCGTCGTCCATCGTGAGGCCGCGCACGCGCAAAAGGCCGTGCAGCACGCCCGAGCGCTCGTAGCGATACACCGTCCCGAGCTCCGAGTACCGGATGGGCAGCTCGCGATACGAGCGCAGACCTGACTTGTAGATCGTCGCGTGGAACGGGCAGTTCATGGGCTTGACGAGGTAGCGCTGCCCGTCGAGCTCCATGCCGCCGAAGAGGTTCTCCTTGTAGTGCGCGAGGTGCCCCGAGGTCTCGAGGAGCTGCTCGCGCGCGAGGTGCGGCGTGTAGACGAGTTGGTAGCCGCGCCGGACGTTCTCGCGCCGGATGACGTCCTCGATCGTGTAGCGCAGGAACGCGCCCTTCGGGTGCCACAGTACGAAGCCGGGCCCCACGAGATCGTCCATCGAGTAGAGGTCGAGCTGCTTGCCAAGGACGCGGTGGTCGCGCCGCTTGGCCTCCTCGATGCGCGCCAGGTGCTCGTCGAGGTCCTTCTGCGTCGAGAAGGCCGTGCCGTAGACACGCTGGAGCTGGACGTTGCGCTCATCGCCGCGCCAGTACGCCCCCGCGAACGAGAGCACCTTGAAGGCCTTGATGTCACCCGTGCGCTCGACGTGCGGACCGCGGCACAGATCGACGAAGGCGCCGTGCGAGAAGTACGAGACCTCCTCGTCCACGGGGATCGACTCGACGATCTCGACCTTGTACTTCTCGCCACGCGCCCTGAAGAGCGCCAGCGCCTCGTCGCGCGAGACGACCCGCCGCTCGAACGGCAGGTTCTCGGCGATGATCTTCTTCATCTCCGCTTCGATGCGCTCGGCGTCTTCGGGCGCGAAGGGCTCGGTGTCGAAGTCGTAGTAGAAGCCGTTCTCGATCGAGGGCCCGATGGCGACCTTGGCGTTCGGCCGCAGCCGGCGCACGGCGTCCGCCATGACGTGCGACGCCGAATGGCGCATCCGCGACAGTGGGTCGTCCGGCACGTCGCCCTTGTCCCGGGGGCGGATGGTCTTCGAGTCCTTCACAGACAAGTCGACAACCTAAGCGCGCCCCGCCGCTCTGCGCAAGGCCCCCGGCGACCGCCCTCCGAATTTCGATGGCCGTTTGTAGGCGCGGGCAGGATTGAACTGCCGACCCCTTCCGTGTCAAGGAAGTGCTCTACCACTGAGCTACGCGCCTGTCCGTCGGGAATTCGAATCCGCGTAAATTACGGTTCCCGCCGGGAGTGTCAAGAGAAAGCCCTAAGGGCCGCCGTAAACCTTCGTACGATGGCGCACCCGCTTCGTTTACCATCGGGGCGAGAATGCCCCGCTTCGTCGCGCCCGTCTTCGTGTCCCTCGCGCTCGCCATCGCGGCGCCTACGGCCGGCGCCCAGACGCTCTCGGCCGGAACCTTGGGCTCGCCGGCAGTCGAGCTGCACCAATTCCACGGTTCGCCGTTCTCCGATCGCACGCTGCGACTCGACGGGACGAACGTGCTGTCCCCGGGGAAGCTGCGCCTCGGCCTCGAGGCCGACTACGGCCTTCGCCCGCTCGTCGTCAAGGACGCCGCCGACGCTTTGTACGCGCTCGTGCGTCACGCCGTGGGCGTCGAGCTGCGCGCCGCGGTCGGCCTCACCAAGCGCCTCGAGCTCGGGGCGCTGGTTCCATTCACGGCTTACCAAACCGGTGATTCCCTCGCGAACGTCGATCCGCCCGCCAAGGCGGGCCTCGAGGCCATCCGGGCCGGCCTCAAGGCCCGCTTGCTCGGCAACGGCAGCACGGGCCCCAGCCTGGGCGCCACGGCTTTGGCCGTGATCCCCACGGGGGCGGCGGGCGGCCTCGTCCGCGAGCGCGGGTTCGGCGCCGAGGGAAACCTCTTCGGCGACTACCGGCGCGGCGCGCTCACGGTGGCCGCGGGCGGCGGCGCGCGGCTGCGCCGCGCCACGCGCCTCTACGACATCGCGCTCGGCAACGAGCTCGTCGTCCACGCCGCCGCCGAGGTCCGCCTCGACGTGCGCACGAGCCTGTTCGGCGAACTGTCGGGCGCGACGGCGCTCGCGAGCCCCTGGGCGTCGGTGAAGCAGTCGCCGCTCGAGCTGCTGCTGGGCGGCCGCCAGGGCTTCGGCGCCCTGCAGCTCTTCGGCGCGCTCGGGCCCGGCCTTGCCGACGGCTACGGCACTCCCGTCTTCAGGATCGTCGCGGGTGGCTCTTGGTCGAACGCGCCGCGCGACGTCGACCACGACGGCGTCCCCGACGAGGTCGACCGCTGTCCCATCATCCCCGAGGACCGGGACGGCTTCGAAGACGACGACGGTTGCCCCGACCTCGACAACGACAAGGACGGCATCCCCGACGCCAAGGACAAGTGCCCCGACGAGCCCGAGGACAAGGACGGCTTCCAGGACGCCGACGGCTGCCCCGATCCCGACAACGACAAAGACGGCGTCCCCGACGTGCGCGACAAGTGTCCCAACGCGCCCGAGACCAAGAACGGCTACAAGGACGATGACGGCTGCCCCGACAAGAACATGCACGAGATCGACGCCGACAAGGACGGCGTCATGGACGACGTCGACAAGTGCCCGACCGAGCCCGAGGACAAGGACGGCTTCGAGGACGCTGACGGCTGCCCCGATCCCGACAACGACAAGGACGGCATCCCCGACGTCAAGGACAAGTGCCCCAACGAGCCCGAGACGATCAACAACGTCGAGGACGAGGACGGCTGCCCCGACAAGGGCATCGTCACGCTCAAGGAGGGCGAGCTCGAGACGCTGACGCCGATCTTCTTCGCGACCGACCGCGCGCGCGTGCGCCACGCCTTCCGCCCCCCGCTCGACGTCATCGCCGCCATACTGAAGGCCCACCCCGAGATCGGCCGCTGCGCCGTCGAGGGCCACACCGACGCCACGGGCCCCGAGGCCTGGAACCGGAAGCTCTCGCTCGAGCGCGCGAAGTCGGTAGTGGCCTACCTCGTCGGCAAGGGTGTCGATCCCGCGCGCGTCGTCGCCATCGGCCAGGGCGAGGTGCTGCCGTGGGCGACGAACCAGACCGAGGCGGGCCGGGCCGCCAACCGCCGCGTCATCTTCCACATCGAGGGCGTGAGCGAAGACCAAGAGCGCAAGGAGATCGAGATCCAGCGGCAGCGCGCCCTCAAAGGCACGGGCGCCGAGGCGGCGCCGGCGCCAGACATAACGCCCGGGAAGGCGGCGCCGCAGCCGCTCTATGGCTCGCCCGCGCCGCTGCCCGGCGCGTCTTCGCCAAAGAGCGAACCACCAACACCAAAGAAGTAGTCCTCAGTCGCCGCCGCCGCCCTCATACATCGCGTCGATGACCGAGCGGTACTTGTCGACGACGACCTTGCGCTTGATCTTGAGGCTGGGCGTCACCTCGCCCGCCGCCTCGGTGAAGTCATTGGCGAGGACGGTGAATTTCTTGATCGTCTCGTAGGGCGCGAGCGTCGCGTTGAGCGCGTCGATGTCCTTCTGCAGCACCGCCTTGAGCTCCGCCGACGTCACGATGGGCGGCGTTCCGCTCACGTTGCCGCCTACGGCGTAGCGATTGTGGGCCTCCTCGGACAGCGTGACGAGCGCGACGCAGTAGGAGCGCTTGTCGCCGTAGACGACGACCTGGCTCACGAGCGGCGAGCGGGCCTTGAGGGCGTTCTCGAGCGGCTGCGGCGCCAACTTCTTGCCGTTGGCCGTCACGATGAGATCCTTCTTGCGGTCGGTGATGCGCAGGAAGCCGTCCTCGAGCTGGCCGATGTCGCCCGAGTGGAACCAGCCGTCGGGCTGCACGGCCTCGGCCGTCGCGGCGGCGTTGTTGTAGTAATGGTGGAAGACCGACGGGCCGCGCATGAGGACCTCGCCGTCGTCGGCGATCTTGGTCTCGACGACGTCGAGGGCCGGTCCCACGGTACCGAACCGGTAACGCGTCATCGTGTTGAGATAGGCGGCCGCCATCGTCTCCGTGAGCCCGTATCCCTCGAGGATGAGAAGGCCCACGCCATGGAAGAACTCGGCGATCTCCGCGGCGAGGGGCGCGCCGCCCGAGACGAGGAAGCGACAGCGATCGAGGCCGAGGCGCACGCGCAGCTTGGAGAACACCAGGCGATCCGCGAGACGCTGCTGGAAGCTCAACCAGCCGCCTGGCCCCTTTCCGGCGCGCACCGCGGCCGAGTGTCGCTTCCCGACGGAGAGGGCCCACGTCGTGAGGGCGCGCGCGAGCCCCGTCGCCTTCGCGAGATTCGCGTTGACGCCCGAGTAGAACTTCTCGTAGATGCGCGGCACGCTCGCCATGAAGGAGGGGCGCGTCTCGAGCAGGTCCTGTCTGATGCTCGCGACGCCGCGCGAGATCGTCGTCGAGAACCCGAGGCCGATGCCCGTCCATTCGAGCTCGCGCGCGAGCACGTGCGCGAGCGTGAGGAAGAGGTACTGCTCGTCGGCGTCGTAGATCTGCATGGCGCGGATGGCGCTCGAGACGCCCGCCACGAGGTTCTCGTGCGTGAGCACCACGCCCTTGGGGGTGCCCGTCGTCCCCGACGTGTAGATGATCGTGAACATCGAGTCGGGGGCGACCGTCTCGGCGTGGCCGTCGAGCTCGCCCGCGTGTCCCGCGAGCCACGTCCGCCCCATCGCGCGCAGCTCGTCGAGCGGGAGCGCGAGCTCGGCCAGCCCCTTCGTCACCTCGGCGAGCGTCACGACCGACCGACCGCGCGCGTCGACCTTCTCGAGCTTGGCGTCGCCCACCATGTGGACGATCGCCGTCACCGTCAGCAGGTGGTCGCGCACCGAGAGGATCTTCTCGAGCTGCGCGGCGTCCTCGAGGATGACGATCTTCGCTCCCGAGTCGCGCACTATGAACTCGCACTGCTCGGCCGTGCTCGACGGGTAAATCGGCACCGTGACGCCCCCCGCGAGCAGGATGCCGACGTCCGACAGGATCCACTCGAGGTTCGTCTGGGCGAGAACGCACACCCGATCGCCCGGAACGACGCCGCGCGCGACCAAGCCGCCCGCGATCTCCCGGGCGGTCGCATCCGCCTCCTTCCAGGTCAAGGCCACCCAGCGGCCCGCCGCGGGGCTCCAGTGCCGAAAGGCGACCCGCTCGGGCATGGCGGCAACGCGCCGCTTCCACATGTCGACGGCCGTGGCGGGCTCGTCTTCGCGCAAGGGACTCGTCACGGCAGGCTGGAGAGGGGCGCCCATCCGCACATAGTATAAAATTCCGGGGATGCCCGCTAAGTCCCTGTCCCGCACGCGCCTCGCCGCGCGCGCAGCGCGCATCGGCTGGCTCGTGGGCAAGCACTGGGTGCGGTTCTGGGTGGGGTGGCTCGCGCTCTGCTTGCGCTTCTCCGGGAAGGCGCGGCGCCGCGACTGGTTCGGTCAGGTCGTCCTCGATCTCTTCCGCGAGCTCGGCGCCACCTTCATCAAGGTCGGGCAGATCATGAGCACGCGCCCCGACTTGATCCCGGACTATGTCTCGCGCGCCCTGCAGCACCTCCAGGACGACGTGGGTCCCTTCCACCTGCCCGCGGTGTTGCGCACGATCGAGCAGGATCTCGGGCGCCCCGTCGCGACGCTGTTCCCCGAGTTCGCGCCCGTCCCCCTCGCCTCGGCGTCGGTCTCTCAGGTCCATAAGGCGCGCCTGCCGGACGGCCGCCTCGTGGCCGTCAAGGTGCGCCGCCCCGACGTCGTCGAGCTCTGCACGTTCGACCTCGCCGTCATGCGCATCGGCGCGCGCGTGCTCAACGCCGTCCCCTCGATCGCGACCCTCGCGCCCCTCGCGACCGTCGAGGAGTTCGGGCGCGCGATCTTCGCGCAGCTCGACTTCCGCGTCGAGGCGCGCAACAACCGCCGCTTTCGCGAGAACTTCCGCGCCGAGCCCATGGTCGTGTTCCCCGAAATCATCGACGCCCTCTCGAGCGAGCGCATCCTCACGATGTCGTACATCGAGGGCACGAAGATCCTCTCGACGCGGCAGACGCGCTCCGATCCGAAGCGCGTCGCCCGCCTCGGGCTGCAGGTGCTCATGAAGATGATCTTCGAGGACGGCTTCGTGCACGCCGACCTGCACCCGGGCAACATCTTCATCACGCCGGACGACAAGATCGCGCTGCTCGATCTCGGGCTCGTGGGCGAGCTCGACGAGCCGCACCGGCGCGGCTTGACGAGGTTCTTCGCCGCCTGGGCCCAGCGCGACGGCGACACCATGGCGCACCTCATGTACCAGATGTCCGCCAACGCCAACCCGGACGTCGCCAAGACCGGCACGCCCGCCGAGCGGGCGGCCTTCGAGCGCTACCGGTCGGCCATCATCGAGTTCGTCGGCCGCTACTGGGGCCAGCGCATGGGCGAGGTCCAGGTGGGCAAGGTGCTCTTCGACATGCTCGGCATCCTGCGCCGCCACCGCGTGCGCGTGAATCCGACGTTCACGATCGTCAACATCGCGATCGCCGTCACCGAGGGCATCGGCAAGCAGCTCGACCCGGAGCTCGACCTCATGGCGGAGACGCTCCCCTATTTCCTCGCCCACTCACAAGGAGCCGGGAGCGGCGCCTCGTCGGCCTAACGGCCAGGCTTACTTAAGAACTCCAGAAGTCGCGCAATCCTTCGGGAAGATTTTCGTTCTGAGACGTGACATCCGAGGCACCCTGCGGGGACTTGCTGGCTGCCCGTAAGACTGCGTAATATGCGGTTCTTAGCTTGGCCCTATGACACGTTCGTCATGGCAGGACGCCCGGTCGCCAGTCGGACATTCAGACGATGGAGCAGGCCAAGATCCCCGAGCGCTATCGGCTCCTCCGCGAGGTCGGCCAGGGAGGCATGGCGGTCGTGTATCGAGCGATCGACGAGACCTTGAAGCGCGAGGTCGCCATCAAGATCCTCCACCAGCACCTCGCCTCCGAGCCCGAGTCGAAGGCGCGCCTCGAACGCGAGGCCCAGTCGGTCGCCAAGCTGCACCACGAAAACATCCTCGAGATCTTCGACTACTCGGGGCTCGACTCGCCGAGCTCGTACATCGTCACCGAGTTCATCGACGGCCAGACGCTCAAGGAGCTGCAGGCCACGCGACCGTTCGGCTACCCCGAAATCGCGGCGCTCGTCGCCGTCGAGATCTGCGGCGCACTCTCGCACGCGCACGCCGCGGGCATCATCCACCGCGACGTCAAGCCCGAGAACGTCATGATTCGCAAGGACGGCGTGCTCAAGCTCATGGACTTCGGCATCGCGCAGGTCATCGACCTCCAGCGCATGACGGTCACGGGCCAGCTCCTCGGCTCGCCGGCCTACATGGCGCCCGAGCTCATCGAGGGCAAGCCGCTCGACTTCCGGACCGACGTCTTCGCCGTGGGCATCATGCTCTACCAGCTCGCGACGGGCAGCTTGCCCTTCGCGGGCAAGAACCCGCACGAGGTCTTGCGGCGCATCGTCGAGGGTAAGTTCCCCGATCCGCGCTCGGTCAACCGGCGCGTCTCCGACGGGCTCGCGCGCTTCATCGGGCGCGCGCTCGCCCGCCGGCCCGACGACCGCTACCCCACCGTCGACCGCCTCACGACGGATCTCCGCGAGCACCTCGCCGAGGCGGGGCTCGTCGACGTCAAGGCCGAGCTGCGCGCGTTCTTCAGCGAGCCGGACGCCTACGAGGCCGCCCTGCCGGCTCGCATGGCCGCTGGCCTCTCGGCCACGGCCGAGGCCGCGTTGCGCGCGGGCCGCAAGGGCAAGGCCATCGAGGCCTGGAGCCGCGTGCTGGCGTTCGACCCCGCGAACGCGTCGGTGCTCGCGGCGCTGCGCCGGCTCGAGCGGCGCGCGCGAGCCGGCAGGGTCGCTGTCATGGCGGGCGCCGGAGGCGTGCTCGTCGTGGCGCTCGTAGGGCTGGGCCGGCTCGCGGAGCACGCGCG
>DATKFB010000360.1:0-5146 GCA_035544435.1 Polyangia bacterium | reverse complement strand
CCGAGATCATCCCAGGTCTCGAGGCAGTGCCTCGGCGGGAAGACGTCCTCAGGATCTGTGCCCAGCACACGCTCGACGGCCTAGCCTTTGTCTCCGTCCGCCGCGGCGATGAACCCGCCGTGGCCGACGTCGTAGTTCGCGACGCAAATGGCGATCCTTTTCGTGACGAGGTGGCGCCGGAGCGCGAGGAGGGCCGCGTGTTGAGAACGCCCCTTTCGACGCAGTCCAAAGCTACCTTAACCGTGCCCGCGCCCGAATCCGCTGGCGGCGCCGAGCCACGCCCCGCACCCGTCGGACCCCTTCCGCCGCTGCTGTGGTTCGACGAGCGAGACGGAAATGCCCTCCTGGGCGAGCGCTTGCTCGCCGCCGGGGAGGTCTACAGACTGCTCGGTCGCCCCGATCTCGAGCTCAGCTTCCAGCGCCGGATGCGCGCCAAGCACGCACTCCTCGCGACCGGGATCGCCGCCTCGACCATCGGCGTGCTCCTCGCGCCGGTCCTCTGGAACTTCTCCGGACACTCGGGGGAGCTCGGCTGGCGGTCGTCGGACAGGGCCGCAAAGTTCTTCTACATCGACGGAGCGATCCTGGCTCTCGGGATCGCCGATCGTCACGTCTTTGACCATCGATCCGCACCCAATGGCTCGCCGCGAACCGTTCGAACGCGCACGGGACTTCAACGCCGCGCGGCTGCGCGACGATGACGATCCTGACGATTCCGAGCCTTGAGATAGCAACCATTTCGAGGCAGACCTGTTCATGCGTGTAATAGGTGTAGAATCAATGCTACACTTGTGACATGTACAGCCGGCAACCTCGCGCTGGGGTCGACAACGGTGCAAAGCTCGTTCGCGAGGTCGAGAAGCTCCGTTCCCGCCGCGGTGTCTCGAAGGCGGAGCTCGCGCGCGCGAGCGGCTTGCCGGAGCAATCCGTCCGCAGACTGCTAACAGACGAAAAGTCGAACCCGAAGGTCGACACGCTGTTCAGCGTGCTCCGAACAATGGGGTACCAAGTTCGCCTCGTCCCCACCCGATTCCGGGCGAGGACGCGAGCGCGTACGGAATCGCGGAGCGATCTCACGCGGGCGTGGCTCGCACATCTCGGCGCTCCTCTCTACGGGAAGAGCTTGGTCCAGGGACGCCGCCAGCCCGCCGCCGAGGTTGTGCTCACGCGCGCGCTCGAGCTCGCGCACCGGGACGCGAGTGTCGCGCGCGCCCTACCCGTCGTTTTCTTGCGCCAGCGCCACAACCTGAACCTCGGTGAGCTACGGCGACTTGCCCGCCGAGCGAATCAGGCGCGCACGCTGGGATTTTTCCTCGACCTCACGGGGCGACTCGCGGGCGACGAGGATCTCAGGAGCGCGGCCAAAGCCCTTCGTCCGAAGCACGTGCCCTTAACGGATTTCTTCAAAACGCGGAGCGAGCTCGAGCGCACCCTCGCCGAGGCCAACACCCCGGAGGTCGCTCGCGATTGGGGCTACCGCCTCAATATGGGGATGGACAGCTTCGAGTCACTGCTCGCCAAGTTCAAAATCGGCGAAGCTCAGACGACGGTGAAACGTGCGCAAGTACAGCAAGGCTGAACTGCTCGCGTTCCTGCGGAAGCTCGACCAACGCCTTGAGGAACCTGCGACCTTCACCGTCATCGGCGGCGCTGCCGCGGTCCTGGCCTACGGTGCGAAGAAGCCCACCGGGGACATCGACACTTGAGATCGGTGCCTGGCAGCGTCGAGAAGGCGGCCCTTGAGATCCTGAACCAGGGCGATGAATTTGTGCCGATCGGAAGCGCGGGCGTGGCTGACCTCCCCTACGAGGCGGAGGGCCGCTTCCGCCCCGCCCCCCTCGGTCTCAAAAAGCTCGAGGTCTTGGTCCCGGAACGCTACGACCTCGCCCTATCGAAGACCGTGCGCGGATACGCTCACGACTTCGAGGCGATCGAAGAGATGCACAAGAGCAGACGCTTTCCTCACCAGGATCCTACCGCCGATTGGCAAACTGGTGGCAAAAGCAAAATGCGGAACCAAAAGTCTTCTTTGATTCCGCGTCTTTAAGTTGTGACCCCATCGGGAATCGAACCCGAGATTACGCCGTGAGAGGGCGTCGTCCTAACCGCTAGACCATGGGGCCGCTATTCAGTTTTCAGTTCGGGGACAAGGATTCGAACCTTGATAGCCACATCCAGAGTGTGGCGTCCTGCCATTAGACGATCCCCGATCGGGTCCCCGTCTTCCGGGGGGACGAACATATCTAACAGCGGGGGGTCGGCTGTCAAGCCTATCGTATTTGTTCGCGAATCCGGTACAGTCGCGCCATGGAGCTCTCCTACTGGGCGGCCACCGACGTCGGCAGGAAGCGCGAGGTCAACGAGGACAACTTCCTCATCGACAAGAAGCTCTCGCTCTTCATTGTGGCCGACGGCATGGGCGGGCACGCCTCGGGCGAGGTCGCGTCGCACCTGGCGGTGCACGAGTTCCGGAACTTCGTCGAGGCCGGGCGCGACGTCGTCGATCGCTACACGCGCGACGCCACGTCGGTGCGGCCGCAGGAAATCCTCACACTCATGGAGCACGCCGTGCAGACGGCGGGGCACATGATCTACGAGCGCGGGAAGGCCGAGCCCGAGAAGCGCGGCATGGGCACGACGACGTCGGCGCTCCTCATCGCCGGCGACCGCGGGTTCATCGCGCACGTCGGCGACAGCCGCGTCTACATGGTGCGCGCCGGCCAGGTGGTGCAGCTCACAGAGGATCACTCGCTCATCAACGAGCTCATCCGGCGTGGGCGCATCACAAAGGAGAACCTCGACGATTCGCCGTACAAGGCCTACAAGAACGCCGTCACGCGCGCCGTTGGCGTGTACGAGAACGTCCAGGGCGACACGCTGGACTTCGAGCTCCTCCCGGGCGACCAGTTCCTGCTCTGCTCGGACGGCCTGCACGCGTACCTCACCGAACAGCAAATCCTCGACTTCCTCAAGACCGACGACCTCGAGCACCTGCCGCAGAGGCTCGTCGAGCACGCCAATGCCGGCGGCGGGCACGACAACATCACCGCGATCGTCGTGCGCGTCGAGGGCGCCGTCGTCGCCGATCGCGCCGAGGAGCTCGCGCGCAAGGTCGACGTGCTGCGACGGATGCCGCTCTTCCGGCACCTCATCTACAAAGAGATCCTGCGCGTCCTCAACGTCACGACTGTGCGCGAGTTCGCCCCGGGCGAGGAGATCATCAAAGAGGGCACGCCCGGCGACGAGATGTTCATCCTTTTGCGCGGCAAGATCCGGCTGCACAAGAACGACGCCTTCATCACGTACCTAGCGCCCGGCGCCCACATCGGCGAGATGGCGCTCGTCGACCGGCGGCAGCCCCGCTCGGCCAGCGCAACCGCCGAAGAGCGCTCGCGCCTGCTCGGCCTCAAGCGGCGCGACTTCTACGAGATCATCCGCAAGGAGCCGCAGCTGTCCGTGAAGCTGCTCTGGGCCTTCACGCAGGTGCTCGCCGAGCGCCTGCGCAAGACGACAGCTGAGCTCTCGGGCGCGCGCCTCGAGGCCGGCGCCCAGGACATGACCGAGGACGCGCTGTTCGTAGACGAATGAGCGATAGACGATCGTAATGGCCGGCGCGACCCGGAAGGAGACCGATTCGCTGGGCGACGTGCAGGTGCCCGTCGAGGCGCTGTGGGGCGCGCAGACCCAGCGCGCCGTCGGCAACTTCCCCGTGAGCGGGCTGCGCCTGCCCCGCCGCCTCATTCGCGCGCTCGCGCTGGTCAAGAAGGCGGCCGCCCAGGTGAACCGGCAGTCGGGCGCGCTCGAGCCGCGCCTCGCGGACGCCATCATCCAGGCGGCGCACGAGGTCGCGACCGGCCAGCACGACGCGCAGTTCCCCGTCGATATCTTCCAGACCGGGTCGGGCACGTCGAGCAACATGAACGCCAACGAGGTCATCGCGAACCGCGCGATCCAGCTTTTGGGCGGACGCCTCGGCACGAAGACGCCCGTGCACCCGAACGACCACGTCAACAAGGGCCAGTCCTCGAACGACGTGTTCCCGACCGCCGTGCACGTCGCGGCCGCCGAGGCGGTCGAGCGCGACCTGCTGCCCGCGCTGCGCGTGCTCGAGCGCGCGCTGCTCGACAAGGCCAAGGCCTTCGACCCGATCGTGAAGCTCGGGCGCACGCACCTCATGGACGCCGTGCCCATTCGCCTCGGGCAGGAGTTCTCCGGCTACGCGCGCATGGTGACGAACACCGTCCGGCGCATCGCGGGGACACGCGCCACCCTCGACGAGCTGCCCCTCGGCGGCACCGCGGTGGGCACGGGCCTCGGCGCCGAGCCGGCCTTCGCGCCGCGCGTGATCGCGATCCTCGCGGCCGAGAGCGGCCTTCCGTTCACGCAGGCGCCCAACCTGTTCGAGGCCCTCGCGGCGCGCGACGGGCTCGTCGAGTCGTCGGGGGCGCTGCGCGCCGCCGCCGTGAGCCTCACGAAGATCGCGAACGACATCCGCTGGCTCGGCTCGGGTCCGCGCGGCGCCATCGGCGAGCTGCACATCCCCGACTTGCAGCCCGGCAGCTCGATCATGCCCGGCAAGGTCAACCCCGTGATGTCCGAAATGCTGCTCATGGTCTGCGCGCAGGTCATCGGCCACGACGCCGCGATCGCCTGGGGCGGCGCGGCGGGGAACTTCGAGCTCAACGTCATGATCCCCGTCATGGCCTACAATTTCCTTTCGGCCGTGGCCGTGCTCTCGCATGCCTGCGCGCTTTTCGCGTCGCGGTGCGTCGAAGGCCTCGCGGCCAACGACGAGCGGGCCGCCGCCCTCGTCGAGCAGAGCCTCGCGCTCGTGACTGCGCTGAACCAACGCATCGGCTACGACGCCGCGGCCGCCATCGCCCGCGAGGCCGCTGCCACGGGCAAGACCGTGCGCCAGCTCTGCCTCGAAAAGCAGGTCCTCCCTCCCGAAGAGCTCGAAAAGCTCCTCGACGCGCGGGGGATGACCGGCCCTTGATTCCGGGAACGTGTGCCTGACTCTTGGACGTCGGGCGTCGTTTCCTCAGATGGCCCCTTTTCCGCCGTTCCCGGACCCTTCGATGAACTGAGCCAAAACGACCACGAGCCGGCAAGATAGGTGACTTTCTTTTTTTCCCAGAACTTCTTT
>DATKFB010000359.1:0-8076 GCA_035544435.1 Polyangia bacterium | reverse complement strand
TCGAGAGCATGCTGGCCGAGCGCGCGCGGCCGCGGCGCCTCGACCCGATGGAGCTGGCCGCGAAAGGCGCGGACGCGGGCGCGCGCGCGCTGCCCGCGCTCGCGGGGGTGTGGCCCGCGGGCGGCGCGCTGGGCGGCGAGGGGCGGCTCGTGCAGGCGTCCGTGCCGCTGTCGGTGTCGGGGTTCACGGCGCGCACCGTGGCGGAGCTCACCGAGGCGCTCGGGCCCGTGGGCCTTGTGCCCATGCAGGCGGGCGGCGGGCGGCGGCTCACCCCCGGCAAGCTCGAGGCCGGGCACGTCGAGCCCGGGTCGGCCATCGGCGTCGAGCTCGTGCGCGGCGACATGAGCATGGTGGGCACCGGCACCGTGACGTACATCGACGGCGCGACCGTGCTGGCGTTCGGGCACCCCATGTTCGGCATCGGCGAGTCGTACCTGCCGCTCGTCGACGCCGAGATCCATGCGTTCCTGCCCAGCCTCGCGCAGTCGTTCAAGATGTCGTCGCCGCTGCACGAGATCGGCGTGCTCGTGCAGGATCGCCAGACCTGCATCATCGGCAACCTCGACGGGCGCACGACCATGATGCCCGTCGACGTGCGCGTCACCGGGCCCGAGGGCAAGACGCGCGCCTTCCACGCCGAGGTGGCGCGCAACCGGCGGCTCACGCCCATGCTGGCGTCGATGGTCGTCGCCAACGCCGTGGCCGACGCCGAGCCCGACGTCACCGACATGGTGGCGAGCGTCGCCGGCAAGCTCACGCTGCACGGCCGCGCGCCGCTCGAGCTCGACGATCAGATCTTCTCGGCCGAGGGCATCTCGGGGCGGCTGCTCGGCGGCACGCACGGGCTGCGCGCGCTCGCCGAGCTCATGTTCAACCCGTTCGAGCCGGTCGTCGTCGATCGCGTCGACGTCGACGTGCGCATCGAGCTCAAGCGCGACGTCGCCGACATCGTGGGGCTCGCGCTGCCCACCGAGACCGTGCGCGCGGGCGACACGGTGCCCGTGCGCGTGACGCTGCGGCCGTTCGCGGGGGCCGAGTACGTCGAGACCGTGCGCGTGAAGATCCCGCGCGCCGCCGCCGGGCGGGCCGTGCACCTAGAGGCCGCGTCGGGCGCCATGGCGCGGCCCGACGTGCCGCCGGCCGAGAGCTTGGGCGACTACATCGAGAACATGCGCAAGTACTACTCGGCGGCCAGCATCGTCGTGTCCGTGCAGACGCCCGACGAGGGCGCGGCGCTGCGCGGCCGGCTCATCCCCGACCTGCCGGCGTCGGCGCTGGACACGCTGCGCCCCGGCAACGGGACCCGCCGCGCCGACGCGTACCGCGTGGCCGAGCGCACCGTCTTTCCGTCGAAGCGGCTCATCACGGGCCGCCAGGAGCTCAACGTCGCCGTCGTCGACGACGTGCTCGGCCACAACCGATAACGAGCGAATAAGATGACCCGCCAAAGGAAACGATGACCTCGCCGCTTCGCCCCGCACTCCGCCTGACGTCCCCGCGCCTCCACCGTCTCTTGATGGGCGCCGCCGCGCTCGCGACGCTCGCGGCCGCCGGGCCCGCGCGCGCCAACGCGACGCGCACCTTCCGGCAGGCGACGGCCAAGGACTTCGAGGAGGGCGAGGCTACAGGCAGCATGGTGCAGCCCACGGGCGAGGTCGTGCCCGGCCTGAAGGCGAGCGCCGTCGAGGCGCCGGGCGCGTTCACGTGGTGCTCGGCGCTGTCGCGCGACGGCGGCGTCGCGTACTTCGGCGGCGGCGACGAGGGGAAGATCTACGCCGTCGACGTCAAGGGCGGTGGCAAGGCGGGCGAGAAGGCGCGGCTCGTCGCGACGCTCGACGCGCCGTGGGTCACGGCGCTCGCCGTGCGCCCCGACGGCGTGCTGCTCGCGGGCACGACGCCGGGCGGGCGCATCTTCTCGGTGGACCCGCGCTCGGGCGCCGTGAAGGAGCTGGCCAAGGTCGCCGCCGAGCACGTCTGGGCCATCGTGTACGACGACAAGTCGGCGACGGCGTACGTGGGCTCGGGCGCGCCCGGGAAGATCTTCGCCATCGACGCCAAGGGCAAGACGCGCGCGCTGTGGGACTCGCGCGACAAGCACGTCGTCTCGCTCGCGCGCGACGACGCCAACCACCTGCTGGCCGGCACATCCGAGGAGGCGATCCTCTATCGCGTGGGCACGGACGGGCGCGCCGAGGCCGTGCAGGACTTCGAGGCCGAGGAGGTGCGCGCCGTCGCGCGCTCCGGCGACGCCATCACGATCGCGGTCAACGACTTCGACAAGACGACGCCGCCGCTGCCCTTCGGCCCGCCGGCCGCCAAGGGCACGAAGGTCGTCATCTCGACGGGCGGCACGCCGTCGTCGGCGGGGACGCTGCCGCGGCCCGGCGCGCAGAAGGCCAAGGCCGCCCTCTACCGCCTCGAGCGCGACGGGCGCCTCGAGCAGATCTTCGCGATCGCCGACGGCTACTTCACGTCGCTGGCGGTCGACGACGCCACGGGCGACGTCTACGCCGCGACGGGCACGCAGGGGCGCGTGTATCGCGTGCGCCCCGACCGCACGTCCGGCCTCGCCATCGACCTGCCCGAGCGGCAGGCGCTCACGCTGCTGCGCGCGGGCGGCGGGTTCCTCGTGGGCACGGGCGACGTGGGCGCGATCTACCGCGCGCGCCCGGCGGCCGCCGGCGAGGCGACTTATCTCTCGAAGGTCTTCGACGCCGAGACGCGCGCGCGCTGGGGGCTCCTGCGCTGGCAGGGCGGTAAGGGCCTCACGATCGAGACGCGCAGCGGGGTGACGTCGAAGCCCGATGAGGGCTGGTCGGCCTTCCAGAAGCTCCAGGACGTGCGCGGCAGCTTCGAGGGCGGCGCCGGTCAGGTGGCGAGCCCGGCTGCGCGCTACATCCAGTACCGCGTGACGCTCGCGGGCGTCGAGGCGCGGCTCGGCGAGCTCACGCTGGCGTACCTCGCGCAGAACCAGCGCGCGCGAGTGACCGAGTTCACTACGACCGACGGCTCGGCGGCGGGCGGCGCGCCGCCGGCGGCCGGCACGCCCGTCGTGCACGCGCACGCCAACGTGCTCAAGCTGCGCTGGAAGCTCGAGAACCTCGACGGCGACGAGCTCGACTACCGCCTCTCGTTCCGCGAGCAGAACGAGGCCGTGTGGCGGCCGCTCGGCGGGCCGGATGCGCTGCTCAAGCCCGAGTACGACTGGAACACCGAGGGGCTGCCGGACGGCACGTACGTCGTCCGCATCGTCACGAGCGACGAGCGCGCGCAGCCGCGCGAGCGCGTGCTCGACTCGACGTACCTGTCGCCACCCGTGCTGGTCGACAACCGCAAGCCCGAGGTGGCCGGGCTGGCCGCGAAGTACCCGTTCGTCTCGGGCCGCGCGCGCGACGCCGCGAGTCCCATCACGCAGATCGAGATGGCCGTCGACGGCGCCGAGTGGCACGAGGTCGCGCCCGCCGACGGCATCTGCGACGATCTCGTCGAATCCTTCACGGTGAAGCTGCCGTCGCTCGCGCCCGGGCCGCACGACGTCACCGTGCGCGCCTGGGACAGCGCCGACAACGTGGGCGCGGCGTCGATCACGGTGCGCCCGCCCCCCGGCAGTCCGTCGACGACGAAGGGCCCGTAGCGATGTCCCCGACGCCCCCGTCGCCCCCGTCGGTCGACCCCGCGCTCGCGGCGCCGCTGCCGCCCGCGCCCGAGATCGTGCAGCTCGAGGTCGGGCTCGCCCAGAACTTCTGCGAGATCCTCTTCTGCCCCGACACGCGCGAGGCCGCCATCGTCGATCCGGCGTGGGAGGTCGATCGCCTGCTGCGCGAAGTCGAGGCACGCGGCCTGCGCGTCACGACGGCGCTCATCACGCACACGCACCACGACCACATCGAGGGCGTGGGCGCGCTCGTCTCGCAGACGGGCGCCGTCGTCGTCGTGAGCCCGCGCGAGGCCGAGCGCGTGCGCCGCGACGCGCGCGCCGTCGTCGACGTCGTCGACGGGCGCGACGTCATGATCGGCCGGCGCGGCGTGCGCGCGCTCGACACGCCCGGGCACACCGTGGGCGGCACCTGCTTCCTCATGGACGGGTCCATCGTCACGGGCGACCTGCTCTTCGTCGGGGGCTGCGGCCGCACCGACTTCCAAGGCGGCGACACGGCGACGATGTGGCGCAGCCTGCAGCGCGTCGCGGCGCTGCCCGAGGAGACGCGCGTCTACCCGGGCCACGACTACGGAACGACCCCGACGTCGACCATCGGGCACGAGCGCGAGACCAACCCGTACCTGCGCTGCCGCACCTTCGAAGAATTCCGCGCGCTGCGGGAACGAAAACGCGCCTAGAGCATCTCTACGGTTCGCGTGGACCTACTTCTTGGCTTTGGCCTTTCGGCCGGCGTGCGCGTCAACGACCTCGGCGAGCTTGCCGCGCGCCATGGGTTTGGGCGCGAGCGCGGGCGTCAGCAGGATCTCGATGCGCCGGTTGCGCGCGCGCCCCGACGCCGACCGGTTGCTCGCGAGCGGGCTCCACTCGCCGTACCCGCTCGCGACGAGGCGCTGCGGCGGCACGTTCGCCTTCTCGGTGAGGAAGCGCACGACGGTGACGGCGCGCGCCGCCGACAGCTCCCAGTTCGTCGGGAACTGCGCCGTGAGCTTGTCGCCGAGCGGCAGGTTGTCTGTGTGACCGGAGACCTGGATGGTCTTGTCGTCGATCTGCGCGAGCACGGCGCCCACGCGCGCGAGCACGCCCTCGCCCCGCCCCGAGATCGTCGCCTCGCCCGACTCGAAGAGGATCTTGTCGACGAGGTCGACGCGCAGCTTGCCGCCGGTCTCCGTGAGCCGGACGTCGCCGCGCGCGATCTCCTCCTTCATCTGAGCCTGCAGCTTGTCCGCCGTGCCCTTGAGCGCCGCCAGCTCGCCCGTCTTGGCCTCGACGTCGTGCGCGAGCGCCTCCTTGTCGTGCTCGAGCGTCTCCTTGGCCGCCTTGAGGTCGGCGTTCTCGGTCTCGAGCTTGGCGGCCTTCTCGGCCTGCGGCGCCAGCGCCGCGCGCTTGGCCTCGACGGCATTGATGCGCACCTCGGCCGCGGCGGCCGCCGCCTTGGCCTTGCCCGTCTCGCCCCACAGCCACGCCCCGCCCGCCCCCGCCGCCCCGAGCGTGAGGAACATCAGCACCCAGGGCGCCTGCGACGGCGGCCTGAGCGCGCGGGCGAGGTTTCGGTCAGTCGGATCGAAGCTCATGGTTTCGGTCTCCCTCCGCGCGGAAACGCCGAGTGTACCTCCGCTGAGGGTCGGCGGTGACGGCGCAAGAACCGGCGGCGCCCCGCGAGCGGTTCATCGTGCTGCTCGTCGCGGCCGTGCAGCTCGTCAACGTCCTCGACTTCATGATGGTGATGCCGCTCGGCCCCGACTTCGCGCGCGGCCTCGGCATCCCCACGGCGAGCCTCGGGCTCGTGAGCGGTAGCTACGCCGCCGCGGCCGCGCTCGCGGGCTTCCTGGGCGCCTCGTTCCTCGACCGCTTCGATCGCCGCAAGGCGCTCGCCGTCGCCATCACGGGCCTCGTGGCGGGCACGGCGGCCGGCGCCCTCGCGCAGGGCCTCGCGACGATGATCCTCGCGCGCGTCGTCGCGGGGGCCTTCGGCGGCCCCGCCACCTCGCTCGCGCTCTCGATCGTCGCCGACGTCGTGCCGCCCACGCGCCGCGGCCGCGCCATGAGCATCGTCATGGGCGCGTTCTCGATTGCTTCGATCGCGGGCGTGCCCGTGGGCCTGCAGCTCTCCGTGTGGTTCGGTTGGCGCGTGCCGTTCCTCGCCGTCGCGGGCCTCGGCCTCGTCATCGTCGTGCTCGCGCTCGGCCGGATGCCGTCGCTCACGGGCCACATCACGAACGGCGGCGCCGACGTCAAGCCCCTCGACCGCATGCGCGCGCTCTGGGGCGATGCGACGATCCGGCTCGCGCTGCTCACGAACGCGCTCGTCTTCATGACCGCCTTCCTCGTGATCCCGAACATCGCGGCGCACCTGCTGCAGAACCTCGACTACCCGCGCCCGCGCCTGTCGCCCGCCTACACCGTGGGCGGCGTCGTCAGCCTGTTCGTGCTCATCGCCGCGGGGCGCGCCGTCGACAAGCGCGGGCCGACGTTCGTGGCGACGATCGGGACGGTCGTCTTCGCGGCCGCGCTCGTGCTGGGTTTCATCGCGCCCGACCGCTTCTTCCACCTGCCCGTGTTCGCGCTGTTCGCGATCTTCATGGCCGCCATGTCGATGCGCAATATCAGCGTCGGCTCGCTGTCGACGCGCGTGCCGCGACCGCACGAGCGCGCCGGCTACATGTCGTTGCAGTCGATGTCGCAGCACCAGTCGTCGGCGGCGGGCGCCTTCGTCTCGTCGCAGCTCCTGCACAACACACCCGACGGCAAGCTCGCGGGCATCGATCGCATCTCGACGCTCTCGCTCGTGCTCGCCTTCACCTTGCCCCCACTGCTCGCGATCATCGGTCGTCGCGTCCGCGCGCGCGAGGCCTTCGCGGCGGCGCAGGCGGCCGCTCCTGCCGCGCAGCCGGTCTCCTAAGGATCGCCCGGGCAGAATGTCACGTCGGCGCCGGTGCCGCCCGTGCAGGCGTGGTAGCCGCTCTGATCGTTCCAGTCGTCGTAGGCGAAGGCATAGATGTAGGGGCAGACCGAGTGCGAATAGGCCGCGTAGACGTTGTACGGCGGCGTCTTGTAGTAAAGGCAGTTTTGCGTGTTGTCGTTGCTCGTCGTGCCGGGCGAGCCGCGGTTGACCCGGGCGCAGCAGTAGGGCGAGCCGCCCCAGAACGTGCCCGAGGCGCAGCCGAAGATCTTCGCGCCCGAGCCCGCCTGCGCGAGCGAGCCGCCGGCCTTGCACAGCGGATCGGTCGCGAGCGTGTCGGCGGCCGATTGATCGAGCGCCGTGCAGAACGGCTCGGTGGCGTGCGTGGCGTTGCTGCAGTACCCGTAGGGCGACAAGCACTTGCCGTTGACGGAGTCGAGCAGCTCGGCGGGGCAGCCCTTGATGAGGTCGGCGAGCGGCGCGTAGCAGGCCGTGACGGCGCACGAGGGGCTCGTGCCCTTGCCGTTGATCTCGAGCGGCAGGCCCATGTAGTCGACGAACGAGAGGTTGTAGTTGAGGGCCTGGCCGGGATCGGCCGTGAGCTCGAAGAACTCGGCCTCGACGCTGCCGGCGCCGCCGGGCGCGGCGTTCTTGTACGCCGTCACGCGGCCGTGCAGCGTCGGCAGATCCACCTCCTGCGTCGTCTTCGTGGGCATCGTGAGCATGCCGCCAGGCGCGCCCGCGAACTTCAGCCACAGCGTCATGGGGCAGTTGTTCATGAAGCGGAAGAGCAGCCCCTTCGGGTTCTGGATCGCCGTCGGCGGGAACGGCGGCGCCTTACGCTCCGACACCGTGGGTTGACACTCGCACTGCCCCGCCTTCGTCCCGCACGGAACCCGACCAGCACTGCCCGCGGCGCCCGCGGCGCCCGAGCCGGCAGCACCCGCGGCGCCCGTCGCGCCAGCTGCGCCCGTCGTGCCCGCGGCGCCCGCCGCGCCCGCCGCGCCCGTCGTGCCCGCGGCACCCGTCGTGCCCGCAGCGCCCGTCGCGCCGGCCGCTCCCGTAGTGCCCGCAACGCCGGCGCCCGCGTGCCCGCCCGCGCCAGCGCCGCCCGTTCCGCCCACCGCGCCCGAGCCGCAACCCGCGGCGACGGCGGCGACCAGCGCCAGGCCGGCCCAGGCCGGCCCCGCGAGCCCGCCCGAGGCTCTCGGCATGAACGAACCCGCTTTCAACCCGCTCAGCATCGCACGGATTTCCGGCTCGGATTTCCCGCCGGCTTCGGGTCAGGCCGCTCGGCGCAGGACGCGCGCCGTCACGAGCAGGTGCCCGGCGAGCGGCTCGTCGTGCACCTCGATGTCGAACGACGGCTCACCCGCGCGCGGCGAGAACGTCGCGACCAGGCCGTCGAGCTCGACCTCCTGAAACGACACCAGGCGACCGAGCCACGGATCGAGGGCCTTGTAGATGGCCTCCTTGGCGGCAAAGGCCGCGAGCACGGCGCGCGAGCGCGCGTCGG
>DATKFB010000358.1:0-5255 GCA_035544435.1 Polyangia bacterium | reverse complement strand
CGAAGGCCCGGCCCTCGAGCGCGCCGGCCGTCTCCGAAGTCGCCGCCGACTGACGTGGGCGACAGTCGAGACGTCGACGGCGACTCTCGGCGACCTTGACTCGCGCACTGCAATTTGGTAACGGACGCGCGGGTTTTTCTCATGATTTCCGCGCTCATCATGCTGTCAACGGCCGCTCCCCAGTCGCTCGAGCCACAGCTCATCGACCTCGACGGGACGGCCTTCATCCAGTTCGGGCTTTTCCTCCTTCTGATGCTCGTGCTGCGGCGGTTTTTGTGGCGTCCGTACCTCGCCGTCCTGGGTGAGCGCACGGCGCGCGTCGAGGGGTATAAGCAGGAGGCCGTGCGCCTCGAGGCCGAGGCGGCCGCACGGCTCGCGCGGGCCGAGGCGGCGATGGCCGAGGCGCGGCGCGTGGGCGCGGGCGAGCGCGTCGCGGCGCGCGCCGTCGCGCACAAGCGCGAGCAGGAGCTGCTGGCGGCAGCCAACGCCGCCGCTCAGAAGACGCTGGCCGAGGCGCGCGCGCGCGTGGGGGCGGCGCTCGCGAGTGAACGCGCCAAGCTGCAGCAGACGGCCGGCGCGATGGGCGTGCAGGCGGCGCGCAAGATCCTGGGCCGCGAGGTGTCGGCGTGAGGCGCCGCGCGGGCAGGTCGCTCGTCGCGGCGGCATTTTTCGCCGTCGCGCTCGCGGCGGCCGCGCCGGGTCGCGCGCGCGCCGAACCAGCCGAAAACGCCGGCGAGGCCGTCGCGGCGGCGCAGAGCCCCGGGCGCGAAGCCGAGGAGGCGCCCCGGCTCGACACTGGCAAGCTCGCGCTGCAGCTCCTCAACTTCGCGGTGCTCGCCGGTATCCTCGGCTGGTTCGGCGGCAAGGCCATCAACAAGGCGCTGCTCGCGCGTCACCAGCAGCTCAAGGCCGACCTCGTCGTCGCCGCCGAGGCGCGCGCCGCCGCCGAGCTGCGCGCCGCCGCGCAGGGCCAGCGGCTCGAGTCGCTCGAGACCGAGATCGCGGACATGCGCGCCGGCATCCAGCAGGAAGCCGAGGACGAGAAGCAGCGCCTCATCGCCGCGGCCGAGGAGCGCGCCAAGCGCATCGCCGAGGAGACGAAGTTCCTGCTCGACCAGCAGGTCAAGGAGGCCGAGGTCACGCTGCGGCGCGAGGTCGCCGAAGCCGCCGTCAAGATCGCCGAGGAGCTCATCAAGAAGTCGCTCGACGGCGGTGACCAGCAGCGGCTCCTCGACACGTTCGTGGCCGACGTGGCGGCGCCCACGCCCGGGCGGAGCGCCTGATGGCCCTGTCGGGCTCGATCTCGCGGCGCTACGCGCGCGCCCTCTTCTCGATCGGCGTCGATCGCGGCAGCTTCGAGCAGCTCGGCCAGGAGCTCGACGCGGTGGCCGAGCTCTGGGCCGGCTCGCCCGAGCTCCGGCAGGCGCTCGAGAATCCGATTTTCAAGGACTCCGAGAAGCGGGCCGTGCTGCAGAGCCTCCTGCCGCGCGTCGCGCCGACGGCCGACGTCCAGAAGTTCGTGCTCTTGCTCCTCGAGCGCCGCCGCTTGCCCGCCGTGCCGAACATCGCGCGCGCCTACCGCGAGATGGCCGACCTGCACACGGGCCGCGTGCGCGCGCACGTCACGAGCGCGCAGGCGCTCGGTCGGGCCGAGCTCGAGCGCATCCGGCAGTCGCTGGCGCGCCGCACAGGCAAGCAGGTCATCCTCGAGTCGGCCGTCGACGCGGGCCTCATCGGCGGCGTCGTCGCGCGCGTGGGCGATCTCGTGCTCGACGGCAGCGTGCGCACCCAGCTCGGCGCGCTCCGCGAGAGGCTCCTCAACTAGACCGATGATCTAATCGACCGCCAGGCAACACAGTCAGGAAAAGAACATGCAAATTCGCGCCGAAGAAATCAGCCAGATCATCCGCAAGGAGATCGACGGATTCGATCAGAAGGTCGCCGTGAGCGAGACGGGCACCGTGCTCGAGGCCGGCGACGGCATCGCGCGCGTGTACGGCCTCGAGGCGGCGATGGCCGGCGAGCTGCTCGACTTCGGGCACAACGTCGTGGGCCTCGTGCTCAACCTAGAGGAGGACAACGTCGGCGTCGCGCTCCTCGGCGACTTCGAGCACGTCCGCGAGGGCGACACCGTCAAGCGCACGGGCAAGATCGCGCAGGTGCCCGTGGGCGACGCGCTCACGGGCCGCGTCGTCAACGCCCTCGGCATCGCCATCGACGGCAAGGGGCCCATCGCGTCGACCGACTCGCGCAAGATCGAGGTCAAGGCGCCGGGCATCATCGCGCGCAAGTCCGTGCATGAGCCCATGCAGACGGGCATCAAGGCCATCGACTCGATGATCCCCATCGGCCGCGGGCAGCGCGAGCTCATCATCGGCGACCGGCAGACCGGCAAGACCGCCGTCGCCGTCGACGCCATCATCAACCAGAAGGGCCAGAGCATGCGCTGCTTCTACGTGGCCATTGGCCAGAAGCAATCGACGGTGGCCGCCGTCGTCGACAAGCTGCGCGAGCAGGGCGCGCTCGAGTACACGACGATCATCGCGGCCACGGCGTCCGAGCCGGCGCCGCTGCAATACCTCGCGCCCTACACGGGCGTCACGATGGCCGAGTACTATCGGGACAGCGGGCGCCACGCGCTCATCGTCTACGACGATCTGTCGAAGCAGGCCGTCGCCTACCGCCAGCTCTCGCTGCTGCTGCGGCGGCCGCCGGGCCGCGAGGCGTTCCCGGGCGACGTCTTTTATCTCCACTCGCGCCTGCTCGAGCGCGCCGCCAAGCTGTCCGACCGGGACGGCGCGGGCTCGCTCACGGCGCTGCCCATCATCGAGACGCAGGCCGGCGACGTTTCGGCCTACATCCCCACGAATGTCATCTCCATAACCGACGGCCAAATCTTCCTCGAGAGCGATCTTTTTTATTCGGGCCAGCGTCCCGCCGTGAACGCCGGCATCTCGGTGTCGCGCGTCGGCGGCGCCGCGCAGATCGCCGCCATGAAGAAAGTGGCCGGCAAGCTGCGCCTCGAGCTCGCGCAGTACCGCGAGCTCGCGGCCTTCTCGCAGTTCGGCTCGGATCTCGACAAGGCGACGCAGCAGCAGCTCGCGCGCGGCGCGCGTATGACGGAGCTCCTCAAGCAGGGCCAGTACGCGCCGCTGCCCGTCGAGCGGCAGGTCCTCATCCTCTTCGCCGTCACGAACGGCTTCACGGACGCGCTGCCCATCGAGTCGCTCGGCCGCTACGAGCGCGAGCTCTACGCCTACATCGACGCGCGCTCGCCCGCCGTGTGGGCCGAGCTCAAAGAGAAGGGCAACAACGGCAAGGCCTGGGACGCCCTCGTCGCGACGATGAAGACGGCCCTCGCGGCGTTCGGCAAGGAGTTCTCGCCCGACGCCCAGGCGGCCGCTTGACGCCCCCAGCGCCCTGACGATCGATGCCCTCCCTCAAGAGCATACGCACGCAGATCGCGTCGAAGAAGTCGACGCAGAAGATCACGCGGGCCATGAAGCTGGTCTCGGCGGCGCGCCTGCGCGGCGCGCAGGATGCCATCGTCGCGGCGCGGCCGTACGCGAACGCGCTCGTCGAAGTCATCGGCCAGGTCGCCCAGCGCGCCGGCGCCGAGGCGCACCCGCTGCTCGAGCGCCGCGCGGCGGCGCGCATCACGCTCGTCCCCATCACGTCCGATCGCGGGCTCGCGGGCGGCTTCAACGCCAACATCACGCGCGCCGTGCAACGCTACATGTCCGAGCACGCCGACGCTCGAACCTCACTGGAGATCGTCGGCAAGAAGGGCCGCGACTACTACCGGCGCCGCAAGGTCACGGTGAACCACGAGGTGCCCGGGGCGACGGGCGCGACGGCTGAGGAGCTCGCGCGCCGGGTCGCGAGCATCGTCGTCGACGACTTCGTCAACGGCCGCACCGACGCCGTATACCTGGTCTACAACGAGTTCAAGTCGGCGGTTCAGCAGCGCGTCGTCCTCGAGCCGCTCCTGCCCGTGACGCGCGCCACCGTCATCCCGTCGGGACAAGCGACAGCGGCCGAGGGCTCGGCGACGCAGGAGACGCCCATCGATTTTCTCTACGAGCCCTCGAAGAAGGAGCTCCTCGACGCGCTGCTGCCGCAGTACATCGAGTCGCAGGTCCACCGCGCGCTCCTCGAGTCGGTCGCGTCCGAATTCGGCGCGCGCATGACGGCCATGGAGAACGCCACGAACAACGCCAAGGAGATGATCGCGGACCTCACGCTGAAGTACAACCGCGTGCGGCAGGCGGCCATCACCAAGGAGCTGATGGAGATCGTCAGCGGCGCAGAAGCCTTGAAAGGGTAAAAGGAACGAACCATGAGCACCGGAAGCGTGACAGCGTCGTCGCAAGGGAAGATCGTTCAGGTCATCGGCCCCGTCGTCGACGTCGAGTTCCAGGGCGGCGACCTGCCGGAGATCAACACGGCGCTGCGCATCTCGAACCCGTCGATCAGCGATAAGGCGGGGAACCTCGTCGTCGAGGTGGCCCAGCACCTGGGCGAGCGCAGCGTGCGCTGCATCGCCATGGACACGACGGACGGCCTCGTGCGCGGCATGCCCGTCGAGAACACCAAGGGCCCCATCATGATGCCCGTGGGCCGCGAGATCCTGGGCCGCATCCTCAACGTCGTCGGGGAGCCCGTCGACGAGCGCGGCCCCGTCACGACGAAGAAGATGATGCCCATCCACCGCCCGGCCCCGAAGTTCGTGGACCAGTCGGTCAAGATCGAGATGTTCGAGACGGGCATCAAGGTCATCGATCTCCTCGCGCCCTACCGCCGCGGCGGCAAGATCGGCCTCTTCGGCGGCGCGGGCGTCGGCAAGACCGTCACGATGCTCGAGCTCATCAACAACGTCGCGAAGAAGCACGGCGGCTTCTCGGTGTTCGGGGGCGTCGGCGAGCGCACACGCGAGGGACGCGACCTCTACAACGAGATGTCCGAGTCGAAGCTCTCCGACGGCAACACGGTTTTGTCGAAGACGGCGCTCGTCTACGGCCAGATGAACGAGCCGCCGGGCGCCCGTGCGCGCGTCGCGCTCTCGGCGCTCACGGCGGCCGAGTACTTCCGCGACGAAGAAGGCCAAGACGTGCTGCTGTTCGTCGACAATATCTTCCGCTTCACGCAGGCTGGCAGCGAAGTGTCCGCGCTGCTCGGTCGTATGCCGAGCGCCGTCGGTTACCAGCCCACGTTGTCTACCGAGATGGGCTCCCTGCAAGAGCGCATTACGTCCA
>DATKFB010000357.1:0-2606 GCA_035544435.1 Polyangia bacterium | reverse complement strand
CCGACCGGACCGAGACGGCGCGCGCTAGCGCGGTGCGGCGCCGCGAAAATCCAACACGGCCTCCGCCAAGGCGGCGGCGACGCGATCTTGTCCCGCGGCTGACACGAGGATCGCGCGATCGAGCGCGCTGTCCAGAAACCCGAGCTCGACGAGCACGCTGGGCGCGCGCGTGCCGCGGAGGACGTCGAGGGACGCGCCGCTCTGGCGCACGCCGCGCGCGAGGTGGGCGCCGAGCGCCTCACGAAGACGTCGGTCGAGAGCGCGCGCGGCCGCGACCGAGCGTGGCGCCGCCGAGCGGATCGCGTGCGACGCCCAGAGGCCCGCGGGGCCGGTCGTGGCGAGCGCGGCCAGCGTCGCATCGTCCTCGACGTCGTCGGGGGGCAAGACGTAGAGCTCGAAGCCGCGCTGGCTGCCCGGGGTCACGCCGGCCGGCGTCGCGTTGGCGTGCAGGCTCAAGAACAGATCGGCGCGCGCGTCGGCCGCGCAGCGAGAGCGCGCGCGGATGGGCACGAGCACGTCCTTGCCGCGGCAGATCACGACGCGGATGTCGGGCGCCGTCTCGAGGCGCGCGCCGAGCCTGCGCGCGAGGGCGAGCGTGACGTCCTTCTCGAGCGGGCCGCCCTCGACGACCGTGCCGAGGTTCGAGCCGCCGTGCCCGGGATCGAGCGCGACGACGAACGGCGGCGCCTCGGCGGACGCGCGCGCCGCCGCCGCCGGCGCGCAGACGAGCGCGAGCGCCGACGCGAGGACGAGCGACGCGGCGAGCCCCGAGGGGCGTGCTCCCGACGGCCGTTCTCGAGAAGGCCGTTCGCACGACGTCCGCATTGAACGGCCGGAGCGTAACACCGCCCGGTGACGGGCGCGCTTTTCGAGCGCTATACTGCGGCGGCCCGATGCCCACCGCAGCGACCCGCGCGCGTCCCGGCAACTTGACGGCGTCGCTCGTGGCCTTCGCGTTCCTCGAGCTCGTCTTCAACCGGCTCGCGAACCGCCTGTTCTTGCCGCAATCGCCCCTCACGGCGGCGGGCGGGGGCTCGTCGGTGGCGCGCGCGCTGGCCGCCTCGGGGCCGATGCTCTTCCATCTCACGGGCGTGCTCGGGCTCATCATGTTGCTGGCGGCCCTCGTGGGGCTCTTGCGGCGGGGCGAGCTCTTCCCGCGCGCGATGCGCGTCTCCGTCGGCGTCATCGGCCTGGTGTTCTGGCTGCTCGCCGCGCGGGCCGTCATCTTCGACGCGCTCCCGTCGCGGTTCTCTCTGCACCTCGCGATGAGCTTCGGGTTCCTGTCGGTGCTCGTCGGGATCGCCGTCCTCGCGGCCTCGCTGCGCGCGCGCGTCAAGCTCGGCATCTTCCTCTTCGTGCTGCCGGGCGTCTTGCATGTCGTGGCCCTCGTGGGTGACCGCATGGGTTGGCTGACAAGCGCCGTCTCGCCGCCCGTCGTCGCTCGCGGCGGCGAGCTCGCGATGCTCGCCGCGTGCCTGGGCGCGCCGCTGTTGCTGCCGCCGAGGCCCGCGCGCCAACGACCTTGGCGGCGCCCGCTCGCGGCGGCCATCACGCTGACGGCGGCCCTCGTCCTCGGGCTCGGCGTCCGCTACGACCTCCTCCAGGCGACGTTGCTCTACGGCGTGCGCCTCGATGTGCCCCGCCTCGATTCGCCGCTCGGTCTGGCCTACGTAGGGGCGTTCTTCGCCTGGAGCTACGCGACGGTCCAGCTCCTCGTCGACAAGGGGGGCATGCGCCTCGCGGGCTACGGCCTCCTCTTGCTCGCGATCGGGGGCTTTCAGGCGTCTTCACCCATCGAGCTCGAGCTCGCCTTGATCGGGTTGCTCGCGCTCTCCGTGGGAGAGCTGCGCGCGGCACCGTACGGCGACAGCGGCGACCGGCGCGTCGTCGGCAACGCCGAATGGCGCGCCTTCGTGGGCCGCCTCGCGACGGCCGCGGGCGACGGTACGAGCCCCGACGACGGCCGCTCGGAGGCAGTCGTCGTCGAGGAAGGCGAGGTCGAGGTGAGCCGTATCCGCGCGCATCGGCGCGGCTGGCCGGTCGTCATGCGTCTTCTGCGACGGCGCGGCGCGCTCGTCGAGCTCGAGGCCACGATCGGCGAGGCGCCCCACGGCGTGCCCGACGCCACCATCGAGCGCCACCGGAGCTGGATCGCGCGCGGCCTCGACCAACGCGTCCGCCTTCCGCGCGTGAAGACCGGTGACGAAATGTTCGACGGCAAGCTCGGCGTCCACGGTCGAGCGCCGCTCGGCGATCCGGCGTTGCGCGGACGCGTCCTGCGCGAGGCCGCGGCCGGGCTCGTCTCGCTCTGGCGCGGGACGGCGGCGCGCTACCACGTCGCGGGCGCGGACTCCCTCGAGGGCCCGCCGCCGTTTCGAGGCGAGATCGAGGGCGACGCGCCCGTGGGCACGATCATCGCCGCCCTCGATACGCTCGCCGACCTCGTCGAGGCCTCCGCGTCCACGTAGAGGCTCGCGGCCGCTTAGGGCGCGGGCACCGGCGGCGGAGCGATCGGGGCTTCGCCGCGCGTGCCTTGCGGGATGACGGCGGAGGGCCCCTGGTCGCGGGACGGCGAGGCGGACTCGCCGAGCTCTTTGATCTGGCGG
>DATKFB010000356.1:0-5587 GCA_035544435.1 Polyangia bacterium | reverse complement strand
TCGCGCCCCGGTCCTCGTCGGTGAGGAGCTCGGGAGTGTCGGCCGTCGCCACGTCGAGCGCCGCGAGGATGCGGCTCGCCTCGACCCGTTGCTCGGCGAGCAGGCGCGCCTTGACGTCGGCGTCGGCGTGCTCGAAGGACTCGAGGAGCATGCGCTCGACCTCCCCCTCGGCGAGGCCATAGCTCGGCTTGACCTGGATCGACGCCTCGCGGCCCGTCGTCTGCTCGCGCGCCATGACGCGCAAGATGCCGTCGGCGTCGACCATGAACGTGACCTCGAGCCGCGCGAGGCCGGCCGGCATCGGTGGGATGCCCGAGAGCTTGAAGCGCGCCAGCGAGCGGCACTCGTCCGCCATCTCGCGCTCGCCCTGGGCGACGTGGAGATCGAAGCCGGTCTGCCGGTCGGCGTAGGTCGTGAACGTCTGCGTCGCGCCGCACGGCACCGTCGTGTTGCGGTGGATGAGCTTCTCGACGACGCCCCCCATCGTCTCGAGGCCGAGCGAGAGGGGAACGACGTCGAGCAGGAGGACGTCGGCGCGCGCGCCTTCGCCCGCGAGGAGGTCGGCCTGCACGGCCGCGCCCAGCGCGACGACCTCGTCGGGATCGATGTCGGCGAGCGGCTCTCGCCCAAAAAGCTCGCGCACGAAGCGCCGCACGAGGGGCATCCGCGTCGCGCCGCCCACGAGGATCACGCCCGCGAGCGCGGAGGCCTCGACGCCGGCGTCCCTGAGCGCGCGGCGCACCGAGGGCGCGCACCGCTCGAGCACGGGGCGCACGAGCGCCTCCATCTCGGCGCGCGAAAGACGCAGCGTCTCGCGCCGGCCTTCGTCGACGACGAGCTCGAGCGACGCCTCGGGCGCGTCGGTGAGGCGCTCCTTCAGCGCGCGCGCGGCGTCGAGGATGCGGCGCGTAAGCTGGCGATCTCCGCCGGCGTCGGGCGGCAGCCCGAGCCGCGCGAGCAGCGCGCCCGCGATGGCGCGATCGAAGTCGTCGCCGCCGAGCGCCGAGTCGCCGCCCGTGGCCTTGACCTCGAACACGCCGGCCTCGAGCTTGAGGATCGAGACGTCGAAGGTGCCACCGCCGAGGTCGAACACGGCGAAGGTGCCCTCGGCGCCCTTGTCGAGCCCGTAGGCGAGCGCGGCGGCCGTCGGCTCGTTGAGCAGACGGAGCACCTCGAGGCCCGCGAGGCGTCCCGCGTCGCGCGTCGCCTGCCGCTGTCCGTCGTCGAAGTACGCGGGGACAGTGATGACCGCGCCCTCGAGCGGCGCGCCGAGCGCCGCCTCGGCGCGCGCCTTGAGCACGGCGAGGATCTCGGCCGAAACCTCGAGCGGCGTCACGGCGCGGCCGCCCGCGACGGCGAAGCGAACGACGCCGTCGCCCTCGCCGCCGGGCGCGAAGATATGGGGCGTGAGCTTCCGCGTGGCCTCGGCGTCGCGCGGCCCGCGGCCCATGAAGCGCTTCACCGAGGCGATCGTGTCGGCGGGGAAGACGGGCGCGAAGCGATCGCGCGCGACGGCACCCACGAGCACGTCGCCGTCGGCCGCGTAGTGCACGACCGAAGGCAACAAGGTGCCGCCGGCGTCGTCGGCGAGGCACACGGGCTTGCCGTGCTGGACCATGGCGACGAGCGAGTTCGTCGTCCCGAGATCGATGCCGACGGCGCGCGAGTAGCCCGGCGTGCACGGCGCCTTGACGCGCGATTGGCCCGGCTCGGCGATCTGGAAGAGCGCCTCAGCCATGCGCCGACCTCTCGCGCTCGCGCGCCTCGTCGTGCGCCGCGACCTCGTCGAGAAAACGTCGGTAGTAGCGCAGGGCGACGAGCTCGCGCGCCACGGCCTCGAGCCGCTCACGGGTCCGCGCGCCCGCCAGGCCCTCGGTGACGCGCGCCATGGCCTGCGCGGCGCGCGCGCGCATGACGTCGCCCATGCGCGCGACGCGGGCGTCATCCTTCGCGAGACGCGCCTCGCCCAGCTCCTCGCGCAGCTCGAGGATCTCCATGAGCAAGGCCGGCGAGGCCGCGACGCCGCCCGAGCGCACGCCGCCGTCGTCGGTCGCGAGCTTGACGCCTTCGAGCTCGAGCAGATACTCGGCGCGCTTGACTGGGTCCTTGAGGGCCCGCCAGGCCTCGTTGAGCTGCACCGTCCGCTGCAGCGACGCGCGACGCGCGCGCGGGTCGGCGCGCGCGAAGCGATCCGGGTGCAGCTTGCGAGACAGGTCCTTGTAGCGGGCCTCGAGCGCCGACAGATCGAGCTCGTGTCGCCGCTCGACGCTGAGCACGGCGAAGTGGTCGGAGCCGGCCGCCGGATCGAGCGGTTGCGGCGCGCCGCACGAGCCGCAGAGCGGATCACCGCCCGCCTCCTTCTCGCACGACCAGCAGATCATCGAGGCACCCGCCCCGCCGCTAGAACTGCACGCTCTCGCCGCATCCGCACGTGCCCTTGACGTTCGGGTTCACCCACTTGAACCCGCGCGCCATCAGCGTCGTCGCGAAGTCGAGCGTCGACCCTTCGAGGAAGAGGTAGCTCTTCGGATCGATGAAGACGCGCACGGCGCCGTCTTCGAACGCGAGCACCCGATCCTCGGCGCGCGGCTCGCTGTCCGACCACTCGAACAGGTACGAAAAGCCCGTGCACCCGCCGCCGCGGATGCCGACGCGCAGGCCCTTGGGGGCCGGCGCGCGTCCCGTCGCCGCCTTCTTGATCTCGGCGATGGCTTTTTCCGTGACCGTGACCGGCATAATCGTTCCCTGCGTCTCGCCTCAGGCCGTGCCGGCCTGCTGGGTCGCCCCTCGTTTGGCCTCTCGCTTGGCCTTGTAGTCGGCGATGGCGCTCTTGATGGCATCCTCGGCCAGCACCGAGCAGTGGATCTTGACGGGCGGTAGCGAGAGCTCCTCGACGATCTGCGTGTTCTTGATGGCCATGGCCTGGTCGAGCGTCATGCCCTTGACCCACTCGGTCGCGAGCGATGACGACGCGATGGCCGAGCCGCAACCGAAGGTCTTGAACTTGGCGTCCTCGATGATGCCCGCGTCGCTGATCTTGAGCTGCAGCTTCATGACGTCACCGCAGGCGGGCGCGCCCACGAGGCCCGTGCCCACGTTCGGATCGTCCTTGTCGAAGCTCCCCACGTTGAGGGGGTTCTCATAGTGCTGAATGACTTTTTCGCTGTACGCCATGGTTGCTCTGCCTTTCGGTATCCAAGACGCGGCTTTAGTGAGCCGCCCATACGATGCTCTTGAGGTCGATGCCTTCCTGCGCCATCTCGTAGAGCGGCGACAGCTCGCGCAGCTTCTTGACCTTCGTCGCCACGAGGTCGATCACGAAATCGACCTCCTCCTCCGTATTGAACCGCCCGAGCCCGAACCGGATCGACGTGTGCGCGAGCTCTTCCTCGACGCCGAGCGCGCGCAGCACGTACGACGGCTCGAGCGACGCCGACGTGCACGCCGACCCCGACGACACGGCGACGTCCTTGAGCCCCATGAGCATCGCCTCGCCCTCGACGTAGGCGAAGCTGATGTTGAGGTTGCCCGGCAGCCGGTGCTCGAGCGACCCGTTGACGTAGGTGTCACTCACGCGCGCCTGCAGGCCCGTGCGCAGCCTCTCGCGCAGCGCGAGCAAGCGCGGCGCCTCGGTGGCCATCTCGGCGCGCGCGAGCGCGGCCGCCTTGCCGAAGCCCACGACGCCGGGGACGTTCAGCGTGCCCGAGCGCATGCCGCGCTCGTGCCCGCCGCCGTCGATGAGCGCCGTAATGCGTACGCGCGGCTTGCGCCGCACGTAGAGCGCGCCTACGCCCTTCGGCCCGTACATCTTGTGCGCCGACAGCGACACGAGATCCGCGCGCGCCGCGTTGACGTCGAAGGGGACCTTGCCGACGCCCTGGACGGCGTCGATGTGGAAGAGCGCGCCGCGCTCCTTGACGACGGCCCCGATCTCGGCGACCGGGTTCACCGTGCCGATCTCGTTGTTCGCGAGCATGATCGACACGAGGATCGTCTTGTCGGTCATGGCGCCGCGAACGGACTCGGCCGTGACGCGCCCGTCGGCGGCCACGGGCAGGTACGTCACCTCGAAGCCTTCCTTCTCGAGGCGCTTGCAGGTGTCGAGCACGGCCTTGTGCTCGGTCTGCGCCGTGACGATGTGGTTGCCGCGCTCCTTGTGAAACTCGGCGGCGCCCTTGATGGCCAGGTTGTCCGACTCGGTGGCGCCCGAGGTCCACACGATCTCCTTGCCGCTGCCGCCGATGAGCGCCCCGACCTCTTCGCGCGCCTGGTCGACCGCCTTCTCCGCCGACCACCCGAAGGCGTGCGACCGGCTCGAGGCGTTGCCGAACACCTCGGTGAAGTACGGCAGCATGGCCTCGACGACGCGCGGGTCCACCGGCGTCGTCGCGTGGTTGTCCATGTAGATGGGGAGCTTGAGAGTCATCGAGAGATTCCCTGCAACAGCACGGGCGCCTCGCCCTCGTGCCCGTGAATGCCGCACGTGCCGCACTCGCCCTGCACGTGCGTCGGCTCGCACGACCGGCAGCTCGCCATGTAGGCGAGCGTGTCGTTGATGTCCACCACGAGCTGCGAGAGCCGCGTGATGGTCTCCTGCGTCTCGCGCAGCTTGTCGGAGAAGATCTCGCGCATGCGGTCCATGGCCTTGGGCGCCGTCTCCGACTCTTCCCAATCGCGCAAGAACGCCTTGATCTCGGTCAGCGAGAAGCCGAGATCCTGCAGCTTCTGGATCCACTCGATCCGGCGCGTCGCCTTGCCCGAGTAGAGCCGAAACCCGCCCTTCGACCGCACCGCCGGCGTGAGGAGCCCGAGCTCCTCGTAGAGGTGAACCGCCCGGACGGTCTTGCCCGTCTTCTTGGCGAGCTCGCCAACTTTCAAAAGCGTAAGGTTTCCGGCTGAAACTTCCATGTACGTAACCCTGGGATAGAACTAAATTTTTCCGTGACCGACTCCGTGTCAGGCACCCTAACCCTTACGTATAGGTAATAGTCTAGCCCGCGAAAGTCAAGCACGCCTGCCTATCTTTAGATGTAGGTTCGGTCGTTTACTTGTATTTGCCCTACGTGTGTAGGTCATTCACCTGTATCTGACTTACGTGCTCGACAGGATCATCGCGCCCCATCTCAAGGCGACCAAGAAGACGGTCGTGGAGCCAAAATGCATTTGAGGTTTACCGCCGCAGTCGGAGTTTTCCTGCTCGCAGTCACGCTTCTCAACGAGAGAACAGCGCGTGCCGACACAGTCGTGCAATTTCCCATTGATGCACTGCTCAATGCTCGCCCGGTTTCGACACTCACGGCTGGCGTGGTCGTTCCGTGGACCGCGACCCAAGGGGTCGACGGGAATGGTGGAGGCGACGGAGACGTCACCAAGGCCGTCGAAGCGAAGCTGGGCCAGACGGGCAATGCCTTGCCGGATGATGGGGTGTTTCCCGCCGCCAACGGCATTCCCGAGATAGACCTGCATTTCTCCAATAACAACCCCGCGACCAGCTTTCAGGCGCACAACGCGCACCACGGCGTCGCAGCGTCCATCGATTTTGCTGTTCCGCAAGCAACCTACTCGAAGATCTTTCTCGTCCTGACAA
>DATKFB010000355.1:0-5500 GCA_035544435.1 Polyangia bacterium | reverse complement strand
CGATTTCCCCTTTCCCAAGCCATGCCGCGCCTTAGGTTGGTGGCACTTCGTGCCTTTTCAAGGAGAGACGCCATGAAATTGTCCAGACCGTTCCAGGCCCTCGGAATCGCTGCCCTCGCGCTCGCGCTCTCGACGCCGGCGCGCGCCGCCGAAGACAAGCCCGCGCCCGCGGCCGGCGGCACGACGGCCACGTTCTGGGGCCAGGCGGCGTGGATCATCACGACGCCCGGCGGGGCCGTCATCGCGATCGATCCGTGGCTCGACAACCCCATCGCGCCGAAGCTCGACAAGCCCACGAAGCTCGACGCCATCCTGCTCACGCACGGCCACTTCGACCACGTCGCCGGAGCGGCAGACCTCGCGAAGAAGACCGGCGCGAAGATCGTCGCGACGCTCGAGCTGACGCAGTTGCTGGGCGTGGCGGACGCCATCGGCGCCGAGATCGGCGGCACGATCACCATCAAGGACGCGACGATCCACGTCGTCGAGGCGTTGCACTCGAGCGGCTACCTCGGCGCCCAGAAGACGCCCCAGTACGGCGGCTCGCCCGTGGGCTACGTCATCGACATCCCCAAGGGGCCGGTCATCTATCACGGGGGCGACACGGACGTCTTCGCGGGCATGTCGCTCATCGCCGACCGCTATCACCCGACGGTGGCGCTGCTGCCCATCGGCGGCCACTTCACGATGGACCCCGAGGGGGCCGCCCTCGCGACGAAGATGCTGAAGGTCAAGACGGTCATCCCCATGCACTTCGGGACCTTCCCTATGCTCAAAGGCACGCCCGACGAGCTGCGCGCCGCGCTCAAGAAGGCAAAGTCGACGGCCAAGGTCGTCGAGCTCAAGCCTGGAGACACGACCAGGCTCTGACGGCCGAATCGGCGGGCCTGGACTTGACGTCCCACCAGGAATGACCAAGCTTTTCGGACGCGAGGCGACGGATGGCGATGCCCGAGGGTAAGGCGAAGGGACCGACGGCGAGCCCCGAGAGGGGCGCGCAGCTCAAGCCGAAGGAGATCAAGACCTTGCGGGCGCGCCTCGAGAGCGCGCGCAGCGACGTGCTCGCCTCGCTGGTAAAGGCCGAGGCGGTCGCGCGCTCGGCAGAGCCCGAGCCCGAGCCCATGGACGCCGCCGAGCTCACGCGCGAGCAGGACGACGGCGCCCTCTTCGTCGAGCGCGCCCGTGAACGCCTCGCCGACATCGACGACGCCCTCGCGAAGATGGAAGCGGGGACCTACGGCTTGAGCGAGCGCTCGCGCCGCCCCATCGACTACCGTCGCCTCATGGTGGTGCCCTGGGCGCGCCTCGCCGCCGACGAGGAGTGACTCACGGGGAGTGACCGCTCAGGCGCCGCCGCCCACCCCGAGTCTGCGCACGACGGCGGCGAAGTCCTCGAGCACGGCGTCGGCGTCCTCGAAAGCCCCTCCGCGCGTGAGCTCCGACGGCACGATCCAGCAAGCCAGCCCGGCCGCCTTGGCAGCGCGTAGGCCGCGCTCGGAGTCCTCGACGACGAGGCACCGCTCGCGCGGGACGCGCAAGCGCTCGACGGCGCGCAGGTAGGGCTCGGGCTCCGGTTTTGCCCTCTCGTACTGCTCGCGCGTGAGCGCCAGCTCGAAGTGGTGGAGGATGCCCGCCCGCGCGTGCACGGCGGCGAACGGCTCCGGCTCGGAGCTCGTCACGATCGCCATGCGGAAGCGACCCGCCAGCGCCGCGAGCCCCGCGGCGACGCCCGGCAGGAGGAGGTCGCCCTCGCCCAGCAGCTCCTGATAGCGGCGATCGCGAGCGGCCCGCGCTTCGTCGATCTCGCGCTCGCCGACGCCACGCTCGCGGAGCCTGTCCCACGCGCCGCGCGACGCGCGCAGGAAGAGGTCGACGTAAGACTCGCGATCGAGCGCGACGCCGAAGCGCGCCAGCGCCTCGCGGTTGGCCTGGAAGTAGAATCCCTCGGTGTCGACGAGGACGCCGTCGTTGTCGAACAGGATGGCCGCGAACGGCGTGGCGGACGGAGACACGCTCAGCGGCGGACGGCGCCGGGCGGCCGGTCCTCGAGCTTGACCTCAACCATGAGGTCGCTCGCGATGCGCTCGAGCGCCGCGCGCAGCTTCGCGATGTCGGTGCCGCCTGGCACCTGGACGTATGCGCGCGCCTCGAACAGCATCTCGCCCGACATGGGCGCGCTCGTGCGGTTGGTCGTGAGCTCCTCGACGTTGACGCCGCTGCCAGCCAGGAGCTGGGCGATCTCGCGCACGATGCCCGGCCGATCGAGCCCGATGAGCTCGAGCTCCATCGTGCGCTCGGGCGCGGCGCGCTCGGCGCGCGACACAGTCTCGGCGACGATCTTGAGCCCCCGCTCCTCGAGCGCCGCGAGCGCCTTCAACGCCGCGGCCGCCCGCTCGGACGGCAGCTCCGCGCGCAAGATGCCGGCGAACTTGCCCGCGAGGTGAGTCATGCGGCTCTCGAGCCAGTTGCCGCCGTGCTCGGCCACGATCCCGGCCACGGCCTGCACGAGGCCGGGCCGGTCCGGGCCGATGAGGGTGAGGACGAGATCGGTCATGGGCGGATCTTACGCCGCCCGGCGCCGCTACGTCACCGAGATGTCGACGCTGGGCCGGAGCTCGGCGCAGACGGCGAGCACCTCGTGGATGGGGTTCTTCTTGAACTTGTCGATGAGGCTCGCGTCGCCCGCCTTGCCCTCGTCGACGGCCGTGAAGGCCAGCTGCGTGAGCAGGTAATCGAAGCGCGGGGCCCACTTGCGCGAGCCGAGGCGCGCCGTCGTCGAGCAGTTGTCGACCATGTACGCGACGCCGCGCGCGTGCATGTAGGGGTTGAGCGAGTCGACGGACTCGATGACCGACTCGTTGGCGGCCTCGGAGTACGGGTGGCCGGCGTCGAGCAGCACGTCGATCTGCGCCATCATGCAGGCGATGTAGACGCCGGCCGTGAACGGGTTCACTGGGATCTTGCTCTCGTCTCGCTTGGCGCGGACGGCGGCGCCAACCTTCCAGGTCTCCGTGCCGTCGATCTTGCCCATGGGGAACTTCTTGAGGCGGCTGCCCGCGAGGACGACGCTGCGGATCTCGTTGCCCGTCGAGACGTCGTCGTAGATCTCGGCCAGGATCTCGCGCGACGGCAGGTACGCCGCCGTGTAGGCCTTCTCGAACTCGGCCTTGCCGGCGGCGTCCAAGCCCTCGTAGACGGCGCGGATGCCCTTCTTCGAGATGATCTTGTTGATGGGGCCCGTGATCGACTCGGCCGAGTTGAGGAACGCCTCCTCCTTGGACTTGCCCTGACCGACGTACCGGCGATAGAGCGTCTCGATGATGCCGTGCACGGCGCCGAGGAGGATGCCGCGCTCGCCGTAGATGTCGGACTTGTACTCGGACTCGAGCGTCGTCTGGAACGTGTACGGCGAGCCGAGCGCCACCGACCAACCGAGCGCGTAGTCGGTCGCCTTGCCGTCGACGTCCTGGTGGACGGCGAAGCTGGCGTTGATGCCGGCGCCGTTCACTTCCTTGCCCTGTACGTAGAGCCGGCGCACCGAGGGGCCCATGCCCTTCGGGCACACGGCGATGACGTTGACGTTGGCGGGGAACTTCGCGCCTACGTTCTTCATGTGGCCGAGCAGGAACCCGTGTGACAGGCCGAGCGTCGCGCCCGGGCGGAGGTTCTCGAAGATCTGGCCGAAGAGCTCGGCCTGCGCGGCGTCGGCGATGAGCAGGAGGACGATGTCGGACTCCCGCACGACGGCGAACATCTCGCCGAGCGTGCCGGTCTTCTCGTCGAAGCCGGCCTTGCGGGCCTCGGCGAGCGACTCGCTGCCGGCGCGCAGGCCGACCTTCACCTTGATGTCCGCGCCCTCGAGCGAGTCGCGCAGGTTCTGCGCCTGCGCCGGCCCCTGCGAGCCCCAGCCGATGACGCCGATCTGCTTGACGCCCGCAAAGGCCTTCGGCAGCAGCGGGAAGAGGTTCCGGCCGCCCTTGACGATCTGCTCGGTGCGATCGGCCATCTTGACGGTGTCGACCTTGAAGACCTGTGACGAAAATACCAGCGACTCGGCCATGACTTCCTCCTGGGCGGTGAAACGAAACGAGGACTCAGGATACGGGGATGAGCCCGTTGCGTAAAATGAATTCTCGACACCTCAGTATTGCAAAATCCGCAACACCAATGGGACAATGCGCGATGTGGACTACGACTCTCTGCGCCTCTACGTGCATCTATCGAGAACACTACGGTTTTTGCGCACGAGCCGGGAGTGCCACGTCAGCCCGTCGACGCTGTCCCGGTCGATCCAGCGGCTCGAGCGGGAGGTCGGGTGGCCCCTGCTCGAGCGCGATCGCCGCACGGTGCGCCTGACGCCCGAGGGGGCGCGCTTCGCCGAGCACGCGCGCGACACACTCGAGCGCTGGGAGGAGCTCGAGCGCGACCTCGGCGGCAAGCGGGGCGGCGGCGCCCTGCGCGGCACGATCGCGATCTTCGCCTCGGCGACGGCCTGCCAGAGCTTCCTGCCCGAGCTGCTCTTCGGCTTCCGCCAGCGTCACCCCGAGATCACGATCAAGCTCGAGACCGGCTACGCCGCCGACGCGCTCGAGATGCTCGACCAGGGCCGCGTCGACGTCACCGTGGCGGCGCTGCCGCGCACCGTGCCGCGCGCGCTCGTTTCACGCGTGCTGCTGCACACGCCGCTCGTCTTCGTCGCGCCCACGGCGCCGTGCGAGGTCGAACGTCAGTGCGCGGCGCGGCCGCTCGCCTGGGGCGCGCTGCCCGTCGTCTTGCCGTCGGGGGGCCTCGCGCGCGATGCGGCCGACCGCTGGTTCAAGCGCCACCGCGTCGCGCCGCCCCTATACGGCGAGGTGGCCGGCAGCGAGGCCATCCTCGCGCTCGTGAGCCTGGGCTGCGGCGTGGGCGTCGTGCCGCGCCTCGTGCTGGACAAGAGCCCCCTGCGCGCCAACGTGCGCATCCTTCCCTTTGGGCAGGAAGACGATCTCGGCGAGTTCCGCGTCGGCGTGTGCACGCAGCGCCGCAAGCTCACCTCCCCCGTCGTGAGGGCCTTCTGGCAGGTCATCGAGGCGCGCCCGTAGCGCCGCGGGCGCTTGGATTCGGCCCGATTCGGTCTTAGAGAGTTGTCCATGAGCGAACCCGCCCTGTCGGATGCCTTCGTGTTCTTCGGCGCCTCCGGAGATCTCGCGTACAAGAAGATCTTCCCAGCGCTCTACGCGATGGTCCGGCGCGGCACTTTGGCCTGCCCCATCATCGGCGTCGCGCGCGCGGGCTGGTCGGTCGAGCGCCTGCGCGAGCGGGCGAAATCCAGCCTCGCCGAGCACGGCCACGACCTGGACGAGGCCTCCTTCGCCCGCCTCGCTGGCCTCTTGCGGTACGTCGAGGGCGACTACAACGACGCCGCGACGTTCGAGCGGTTGCGCGCCGAGCTCGGAAGCGCTGCCCACCCCCTGCACTACCTCGCGATCGCGCCGAGCATGTTCGAGCCTGTCATCCAGGG
>DATKFB010000354.1:0-6217 GCA_035544435.1 Polyangia bacterium | reverse complement strand
TCGTGCGCGCTGAGAACCGGCCCGCTTGCCTCTCGCGGCTGCGGCGCGCGCTCGCCGAGTTCGTCGTCGAGGGGTGCAAGACCAACCTCGACTTTCATCGCCGCCTGCTCGCGAACGCCGACTACGTCGCGGGCAAGATGGACACGCACCTGACCGAGCGCATGTGACGGCGTGGCGCTGAGGCGCGTCGTGACCTCCGCGCGGTTTCTCGATTTCGCGTCGCGCGGGGCGTGGGGCGCTTTACACCTCGCGAGAACGCGGTAAAACTGGCCTCGCCCGTGGCGACGAACAAAGAGAAGGCGCTCGCCGCCGCCCAGAGGTATCTGGAGCGCGAGCAGCCGGACCGGGCGCTCGCGGAGTTCGCGCGCGTCGTGCAAGACGAGCCGGGTGACACGCGCACCTTGCTCCGCATGGCGGAGATCTACGCGCGCCGCGGTGACAACGTGAAAGCGTGCGACATCTACCTGCGCACGGGCGAGCTCTACGTCGAGCAGGGCGCGCTGCCGAAGGCCGTGACCGTCTACAAGAACGCCCTCAAGCTCTCGCCGGGGTTCGCGCACGGCCACCTGAGGTTGGGCGCGCTGCTCGAGCGGCTCGGGCAGCCGGGCGAGGCGGTTCAGCAGTACGGCCTGGCCGTCGCGACCTTTCAGAAGACGGGCCGCGCCCCGGAGGCGCTGCCGGCGCTGCGCCGGATCGTCGAGCTCGCGCCCGAGCGCGTCGTCGAGCGCATTCAGCTCGCCGAGTCGGCCTCGCAGGCGCACGCCACGGACGAGGCCATCCGCGAGTTCAAGAGCGCGGCCGAGGTCCTCAAGGCGCAAGGGCGCGCCGACGAGTACGTGCGCGTCGCCGAGCGCATCATCTTCCACGAGCCCGACAACTTCCCTCTGGCGCGCGAGCTCGCGGCCGTCTACATCACGCGCCGGAACCCGCGCCTCGCGCTCGCCAAGCTGCAGGCCGCCGCCAAGGCCGCGCCGCGCGACCCCCAGAACATCGAGCTCGTCGCGCTCGCGCTCGAGCAGCTCGACCCGCGCAAGGCGCTGTCGATCTGGAAGGAGCTCGCCGAGCTCCACGACGGCGTGGGTCGTTCCGGCGCGCGCGACGGCGCGCTGCGCGCCGCCCTGGCGATCGACGTCACCGACGCGGAGGCGCTCGCGCTCGCGCGGCAATGGGGAATTCACGTCGCGGGCGCGCCTTCGTCTAACTCTTCGTCCAGCGTCGCGCTGTCGGCCGCAGCCTCGGGGTCGGCCGCCGCGCAGCGACCCGCCCAGGATCCGTCGCGTGTCCTTAGCGAAGCCGAGGTCTTCGTGAAGTACGGCCTCCTCGAGCGCGCCGCCGATCACCTGCGACGCCTCGTCGAGTTGCGGCCCGATCATGCGGAGGCGCGCTCCCAGCTCGACGCCGTCCTGAGGCAGCTCGGCCGCGCGCCGCTCCCATCGTCCGCCATCGATCCACTCGCTGACTTCGCGACGCCGCCGCCCGTCGCCGTGGACACCCTCGACGCCGCGCCGCGCCCCGTGCGCGACGAGGCGCCCACGGCGCGCACCTCCCACGCCGGGCCGACGGCCGCGGCCGCCGACGAGCTCCTGGCCGAGCTCGAACAGGCCGACTTCTTCGCCGCGCAGTCGCTCTTCGACGAGGCCCGCGAGACGCTCACCGAGCTCGCGACCCGCTTCCCCAATCATCCTCTCCTCATCGCCAAGATGCGCGAGCTCGAGGGCCGGGGCGAGAGCGATCCGACGGGGATCGACGACAGCCCGGGCGCTCTGCCGCGCGACGACGCGGCGGGGCGCCGCGATGACGGCCCGCTGCGTGCAATCCCGGTGGCCGTCATGGCGGCAGGAGGCGAGGTGGATCTGTCGACGCACGGGGACCTCGGCATCGCGTACAAAGAGATGGGCCTCCACGACGCCGCCATCGCCGAGTTCAAGCAGATCATGGCCGATCCGGCGCGCAAGGTCTTCGCCCTCACGATGATCGGGGAGTGCCTCGAGGCGCAGGGCGCGCTCCCTGACGCCGTCGTGCGCTACAAGGAGGCGCTCAACAGCGGACCCGTCGCGGACGTGGAGTGCACCCAGCTCTATTATCTCCTCGGCGGCGCCTTCGAGCGCCTGGGCGACGCCAGCGAGGCGCTCTACTTCTTCGAGAAGGTCGCCAAGCGCGGCGGCCAGTTCCGCGACGTCGCCCGCCGCATCGAGGCGCTCAAGCCGAACGCTGCGGGGGCGCCATGACGGCCGCGGGCGACGAGCGTGTCGCCACGTACTTCCGCGACCTGCAGGACCGCATCACGGCGGCGCTCGAAGGCGCGGACGGCGGCGCGCGGTTCCGCGAGGACGCCTGGACGCGCTCGGGCGGCGGCGGCGGGCGGACGCGCGTGCTCGCCGACGGGGCGCTCTTCGAGAAGGCGGGCGTGAACTTCTCCGACGTCCACGGCGAGCTGCGCCCCGAGATGGAGCGCGCGCTGCCTGGCGAGGGCACGCGCTTCCGCGCCACGGGCGTCTCGCTCGTGCTGCACCCGAAGAGCCCGCGCGTGCCGACCATGCACGCCAACGTGCGCCACATCCAGCGCGGCTCGCGCGGGTGGTTCGGCGGCGGCACCGACCTCACGCCCTACTACGTCGTGCCCGGCGACGCCGCGCATTTTCACCGCACGCTGCGCGCGGCCTGCGACGCGCACGACCCGAGCTTCTACCGCCGCTTCAAGCGCTGGTGCGACGACTACTTCTTCCTTCCCCACCGGAACGAGCCGCGCGGCGTGGGCGGCATCTTCTTCGATTACCTCGGCGCGGGCGCCGAGGCGACGGCGGGGCAGCCCGTCGCCGAACCGATCTCGGCCCGCGAGGCCGACCCCGAGGCCCTGTTCGTCTTCACGCGGGCCGTGGGCGACGCGATCCTGCCGGCCTACCTCCCCATCGTCGAGCGCCGGCGCGCCGAGCCCTGGGGCGAGCGCGAGCGCCGCTGGCAGGTCCTGCGCCGCGGTCGCTACGTCGAGTTCAACCTCCTCTACGATCGCGGCACGGTCTTCGGCTTGAAGACCGACGGCCGCGTCGAGTCGATCCTCATGTCGCTGCCGCCCGAGACGCGCTGGGAGTACGGCTTCGCGCCGGAGTCCGGCAGCGTCGAGGCCGCCTCGCTCGACGCCATCTGCGCGAAGGCCGACTGGGCCGAGTTGACCTAACGGGGGGCGGCTCGCTGCCGCTCGCACCCATTTTGTTTGACACGGCACATCTGTTCCGTACCATACGTATGTTCAGTGGCGCCGGTCTTCGTCCATTTCGGGAGTTTTGGGAGGTCAATCCATGGGCACGCTCACCCTCGTTCGTGACGACACGCGCGGTGTCTTGACGGATCGCCAGCAGGCGATCCTGGATTTCATCACGCAGTCGATCGAGGAGCGCGGCTACCCGCCCACGCTGCGCGAGATCGGCGAGCACTTCGGCATCCGCTCGACGAACGGCGTGAACGATCACCTGCGCGCGCTCGAGAAGAAGGGCCACCTGCAGCGCGAGGACCTCAAGTCGCGGGCGCTGCGGCCCACGAGCGGGCCGTCGTCGGCGTCGGCCTCGGCGGCGCGCGCGCTCGGCGCCGGGCGCGACCCGCGCCTGGCCGACGTCGTCGAGATCCCCATCGTGGGGCGCGTCGCCGCCGGCCTGCCGTTGCTCGCCGTCGAGAACGTGCAGGACACAGTGCACGTCGACAAGTTCTTCATCGGGCAGACGCGCGAGGTCTTCGCCTTGCGCGTCAAGGGCGAGTCGATGATCGAGGACGGCATCTTCGACGGCGACTACATCTTCGTGAAGAAGCAGCTGCAGGCGAGCCGGGGCGACATCGTCGTCGCCATGATAAGCGGACCGTCCGGCGACGAGGCCACGGTGAAGCGTTATTACCCCGAGGGCGACAGCATTCGCTTTCAGCCGGCCAACGCCGCCATGCAGCCCATCATCGTGCGGAAGAAGGACTTCAAGAGCGTCAACCTCATCGGGGTCGTCGTGGGCGTCTACCGAAAGATGACCTGACGGTCAGACGTTCAGAGGTAGGGGCCCCCCCCGATCATGCGTGCTAGGCTTCGGGGCTTCCCGATGCATCCCGCCCCAGCCCCGACGAACCGCGGGCGCGGTCACCTCGGCCGCGGAGCGCTGTTCTCACTGCTCTTCCACGCGGCCGCGTTGGTGCCGATCGGCGTGCTCGCGTTCGTGTGGGCCGCCCGTGAAGAGGCGCAGCGAGCCGAGGAGGTCGACGTCGGATTCGAGAGCGTCCCCGAAGAGCAGCTTCCGGCGGGCCTGCCCCCGCTCGAACCGCCCAATCAGGACCAGGACGTCCTCGAGAAGCTCAAGCCCGACGCGAAGAAGCCGCCCAAGAAGAAGCCCGAGAAGAAGGCGCTCGCGAAGGAGGACGCGCCGAAGCCCGAGCCTGAGATCGTCGTGCCGCCCATGCCGCCCATGCCCGAGCCGTCGCGGCCGCCGCCGCCCGAGCGGCACGACAACATGAAGATGGTCGACGTCGAGAACGACAAGGACGTTCCGCCGCCGCCCGACGCCAAGTTCCTCGCCGAGAAGAACAACCGCGTAGCCGAGGAGACGCGCGCCAAAGAGACGAACCTCGAGAAGAACAGCAAGGGCGAAGACGTGCCCGCGTCGTCGCCGTCCGACGTGCAGGACGAGAAGGTGGGCGGCGAGAAAGCGCAGATTCGGCAGCTCGCTGACGAAAAGTCAGCCTTCGGCAAAGCGGCGCCGTCGGTGACGCCGCACGAGAAGCCCGAGCTCGCGTCGGCGGACGATCAGCGCGAAAAGTCGCTGCTCGCGCTGCGCGACCCCGCGCCGCGCACGCACGAGATCACGCCGGAGACCGCCGATCCGTCGCTGCCGCACGCGCCCGACGGCGACCTGCGCGAGCGCCGGCCCACGACGCGCGGCGCGCCGAGCCGCGCCGACAAGGCCAACGGCAAGCGCGTCAAGCTCGCCATAACGGGCAGCGACTACGAGTATCTCTTCGGCGCCGACGCCGAGGCGGACCGTCGTCTCGCCAAGAAGCTCAAGTCCACGCACGCCGGGAAGTTCCGCGAGCGCCAGGCGCGCGTCCAGTCGTCGCTCGAGAACTTCATCCCGGAGGTCCGCCCGGGCAACCAGACGGCGCTCAACACGCGCGCCGCGCCGTTCGCGGCCTTCGTGGCGCGCATGCACCGGAGCATCCACCTTCTTTGGGGCTTCGGTGCCCTCGAGGACTGGGACGAGCTCGGCTCGTCGAGCCCGCTCAACAACCCGAACCTCCTGACGACGCTCGAGATGGTGCTCAACGCCGACGGGACCGTGGACAAGGTCACGATCGTGCGCGCCTCCGGCTATCTGCCGTACGACACCGCCGCCATCGACACGGCTTTTTCGGCGGGACCCTATCCGGACCCGCCGCGCGACATACGGTCGGCCAACGGCAAGATCTACATCCACTGGCGCTTCTATCGAGACGGACGGCAGTGCGCGACCTCGGGCGTCGACTACTTCATCTTGAACAACCCACCTTCGGACGCCGACAAAGCGCCCGTCGGGGGCGCCGAGAACCGCGCGAACCCGCTCGAAGCGGGCGCGCCCGTGCGCGAAGGACCGCGGCACCTCCGTCGCGACGTCGGCGACGACGCCGCCCATCGCGCCAAGCTGCACGCCCTCGACGAGGAGATCGCGCGCGCCGAGAACCACCCGGGGAGCGCCTCGGAGGAAGAAGCCGCGTCGCCGCCCGCGCGCGCCGCAGCGTCCGCGCCCGTCGCCGAGACGCGCGAGCCGGAGGCGCGCGCCACCGCTGGGAAGTTCTTCGCGGCGCTCGCCGCCGGCGACGCCGCTGCCATGGCGGGCCTGGCCGAGATCCCGTTTCGCACGACGGGTGGCGGCAGCGTGAAGACCCGTGGCGAGCTGCAGCCCATGCTCAAGGACCTCGCGACCGAGGTCGGACAAAAGGGTTTGCGCAGCGTGCAGGTTCTCACAGGCGCCGGCGTGCGCGCGGCGCTCGGCAAGCTTCCGCCCGGCCTCGACGACGGCTCGGGCCTCCTGTTCGCCGTGTCGTCGCTGCGCGATGGCGACGTCCTCATCGCGGCGCTCGCGAAGCGCGGCGTCTCCTACCGCGTTGTCGCGCTCGTCCGGCGCTGAGCGGTCAGCGCAGCTCGTATTGCGCGACGTGGCGCAGGTTCAGGAAGTTTACGAGGAAGTGCGCGAGCACGGCGCCGGTCAGGTCG
>DATKFB010000353.1:0-2620 GCA_035544435.1 Polyangia bacterium | reverse complement strand
GTTGAGCTCTCAGTTGGCGCTCACGCCGCGCACCGCCACCTCGCCGACCGTCTCGGCGCGCGCGAGGCTCTCGCGGACGAACGTGTGAAGGCGATCGAAGAGCGTCGCGGGCGCCACGCGGGCGACCACGCCCCTCGCCGCGATGCCCGCGTGGCGCGCGAGGTAGAGCGCGCGCGGCAGATGATAGCGCTGCGTGCAAACGAGCGCCTCGCGAAGCCCCTGCGCCGCCGCGTCCGCCATCGTGGCGGCCGTCCGATAGCCACCACGATCGAGGATCAAGGCCGCCCGCGGCACGCCCCTCCTCCCAAACCAGGCGGCCATGGCGCCCGGCTCGTCGTAGCCTTCCGCCTCGCGCCAGGCGCCCGAGAGGAAGATCCGCTGGACCTTCCCCGCGCGGTAGAGCTCGAGCGCGACGCCGACCCGCATGGCGAGCTCACGGGAGAGGCTCCCGTCCGGGAACACCCGGTTGCCGAGCACGATCGCGACGGGGCGATCGGGCGCCGCGCCGACGTCCGGAACGATGTCCGCGGCCGTGGCGTGGAGCACCCACGCGTTGCCGGCGCCCACGAGGATGAGTCCGAGCGCGCCGATGCCCAAGAGCGCGCGCCACCATCGGCGCCGCCGCGGCGCCGGCTCAGCCATCGCCCCGGTAGATCTTGGCGGCGCCCGTGTGGCCGAGGCGGTGCCAGCGGATGTGCTGGCGCGACAGGTGAAAGAGGATCTCGTGGCGCGGAACGCCGCGCTCGACCGCGCGCTCGACCCAGTCGAGCACGACCTCGCGCGCGTCGGGCGGGTGAAAGAGAAACGTGCGGCCGAAGACCGGCGCGTCGCCGTCCCAGATGACGCGCGCCTCGAAGAGATCGCCGGGCGAAAAGCCGATGGTCTTGCGGCGCTCCGCGACCCGGAAGCGCGCCCCCCCCACGACATCCTCGACGTCGAGGACGCGTTCCGCGACGCCGTAGAGCTCGAAGAGGCTGCGGTGGCTCGACGCGAGCTGCGCGAGGCCGCGGCGCTCGACGGGCGACCAGCCCCCCCGCGCGTCGGCGAGGGCGTGCGCGACGGGCGGCACGCCGTCCGCGCACGGGCGCTCGAGTACATACCACTCGAGGAAGGAGGCCATGCGGCCGTCGAAGAGCTCGACGTCGTCGTCGAAGACCTTGCCGGCGCGCTCGAAGTACTCCTCGCGCGCGCGCATGGCCGTGAGCTTGTGCTCGCCGGCGCTCCACCGTTCGGCCAGCCGGTCGATGAGCCCGTGGATCGTGAGCTCGACGCCCGATGCGGCGGCGCGCGAGGCCCCGTCGCCGGTCGAGCGGGGCGCGTCGGTGTTGCGCTCGCCCACCGTCAGCTCTTGCGGCGCTCTTCCATGAGCGCGCGAAAGCGGTCGAACAGGTACGAGGCGTCGTTCGGGCCGGGCGACGCCTCGGGGTGATATTGCACGCTGAAGACCGGCAGCGTCCCGTGGCGCATGCCTTCGACGGTTCGGTCGTTGAGGCTCACGTGCGAGAGCACGGCGCGCCCCTCCATCGAATCGACGTCGACGGCGAAGCCATGGTTCTGCGAGGTGATCTCGACCCTCTGCGTGCCAAGGTCCATCACCGGGTGGTTGGCGCCGTGGTGGCCGAACTTGAGCTTGTACGTCTTGCCGCCGAGCGCGAGGCCCAGGATCTGGTGGCCGAGGCAGATGCCGAAGATCGGCAGCTTGGCCGCGCAGAGCTCGCGCGCCGCTTCGACGGCGTAGCCGACGGCCGCCGGATCGCCCGGGCCGTTCGAGAGGAAGACGCCGTCGGGCTTGAGGCGCAAGACCTCCTTGGCCGCCGTCTGGGCGGGCACCACGGTGACCTCGCAACCCGACGAGCGCAGACGGCGCAGGATGCCGCGCTTCATCCCGAAGTCGTAGGCGACGACGCGGTGGCGCGACTCGGGCGCGTCCGCGAAGGGACTGCCGGCGGGATCGCCGGGGCGCGGGCCCGTCCAGACCGTCTCCGTCCACGAGTAGGCCTTGTCCGTCGTCACCTCACGCACGAGATCGCGCCCCTCGAGGGAAGGATGCGCGCGCGCCTTGGCGACGGCCGCGGACGGATCGGCGACGTCGCGGCTGATGACGGCGCGCTGCGCGCCCGACAGGCGGATGCGGCGCGTGACGGCGCGCGTGTCGATCCCGGTGATGCCCGCGACGCCGTGGTCCCGCAGGAGCGCGTGGAGCCCGCCCGAGGCGCGCCAGCTCGACACGGAGGGGGACAGGTCGCGCACGACGAAGCCCGCGCACCAGGGGCGCGCCGACTCGAAGTCGACTGGGTTGATGCCGACGTTGCCGATCTCGGGCGCCGTCATCGTCACGATCTGCCCGCGGTAGGAGGGGTCCGTGATGACCTCTTGGTAGCCCGTAATGGCGGTGTTGAACACGATCTCGCCCGCGCCGTCCGCCTCGGCGCCAAAGCCGAAGCCGCGGTAGATCGTCCCGTCCTCCATAGCCAAGAGGGCGGGCGGCAGCCCGCCCGTGACGGACGACGTCGGCGGGCGGCCTCCGTTGGCGGCGGACGTGTTATCGGCGTGGGCGGTCACGACAGGGTCTCGCCCGAATATACGATCCTGCCGCCCACGATCGTGAGCGTCGCGCGCC
>DATKFB010000352.1:0-4610 GCA_035544435.1 Polyangia bacterium | reverse complement strand
CTCGACGGCGGCGTCGTCGCGCACGTCGAGGGCGAGCGCCAGCGCGCGCCGCCCGAGCGCCTCGATTTCGAGCGCCGTCTCGCCGATCGTGCCGGGCAGGCGCGGATCGGGCGCGACGGTCTTGGCGGCGACGACGACGTCACAGCCGTTGCGCGCGAGCGTGAGCGCGATGGCCTTGCCCACGCCCCGAGAGGCCCCCGTCACGAACGCGACTTTTCCGGCGAACATACCGCCAGTGTACGCGCCTATTCGACCTGACGGCCACCGTGACGGATGTCTTTGCCCTTGACCATGAAGACCACCATCTCGCCGAGGTTCGTGACGTGGTCGCCGATGCGCTCGAGGTACTTCGCGATCGACTGCAGGCGCGTCGCGCGGAAGATGTTGCGCGGGTCCTCCATCATGTAGGTGAGGAGCTCGCGGAAGATCTGCATGTAGTAGGCGTCGACGTTGCGGTCGCGCACGATGACGCGCTGGGCGCGATCGGCGTCGGCCGCCACGAAGGCGTCGAGGGCCTCGTGCAGCATCTCCTGGACCTCGCGCGCCATGTTGGGCATGTCGACGTAGGGCTTGAGGGGCGGCTCGGCGTTGAGCTCGACGACGCGCTCGCAGATGTTGACGCCGAGGTCGCCGATGCGTTCGAGGTCGGTCACGAGCTTGAGCGCCATCGTGATGAAGCGCAGGTCGGAGGCCACCGGCTGGCGGCGCGCGAGGATCTGCATGCACAGCTCGTCGATCTCGAGCTCGAGCTGGTTGATTCTCTTGTCGAAGGAGATCATCTGTTCGGCCAGCGCCGTCTCGCGCTCCGTGAGGGCGCGGATGCTGCCGCGGATCATCTCCTCGACCTTGGCGCCCATGAGGAGGAGCTGCTCGCGCAGCCGGCGCAGCTCCTGCTCGTATTCGCGGTTGGTGTGCTCGCGGGAAGTGAGTGTTCGCATCAATGGTTCCCTTGCGTCGGTTTCTTGCATCGCTCCCGGGGCGCGATCTCTAACCGAACCGGCCCGTGATGTAGTCTTCCGTGCGCTGGTTGGAGGGCTTCGTGAACAGTACGTCCGTGCGGTCGAATTCGACGAGCTCGCCCATGTAGAAGAAGGCCGTGTAGTCGGCGACGCGGGCAGCTTGCTGCATGTTGTGCGTCACGATGGCGATCGTGTAGTCGGTCGAAATCTCGTTGATGAGCTCCTCGATGTGCGCCGTCGCGATGGGATCGAGCGCCGATGCCGGCTCGTCCATGAGCAGGACCTCGGGCTCGACGGCGAGGGCGCGCGCGATGCACAGGCGCTGCTGCTGCCCGCCCGAAAGGCCGAGGGCGTTGTCCTCGAGGCGGTCCTTGACCTCGTCCCACAGGGCCGCCTGCTGCAGCGCGCGCTCGACGCGCATGGCGATCTCTCGCTCGTCCTTGAGGCCGCCGATGCGTAGGCCGTAAGCGACGTTCTCGATGATCGACTTGGGGAAGGGGTTCGAGCGCTGGAAGACCATGCCGATGCGGCGGCGCACGGTCACGGGGTCGACGCCCGGCCCGTAGATGGCCTCGCCGTCGAGCTTGACCTCGCCCGTCATGTGGCAGGTCGGGATGAGCTCGTTCATGCGGTTAAGCGCGCGCAGGAAGGTCGACTTGCCGCAGCCCGAGGGGCCGATGAAGGCCGTGACGTGCTTCTCGGCGACGTCCATCGTGACCGGTCCCACGCCCTTCTTCTCGCCGTAGTAGACGCAGAGCTCGCGGACGGTGAGCTTGGTGGCCGGCGTGGCATTCTGGGCGGGGGCGCTCGACATTGGGTCCTTCGGGGTCCTCGAATCAGTGTCCGAAGCTGTTCTGGCGTCGTACCCGCGCGCGCACGACGACGGCGGCGATGTTGAGGACGAAGGTGAGCGCGACGAGGACGAGCACCGTCGTGTAGAGGATGGGCTTGGTGGCGTCGACGTCCGGTGACTGCGTCGCGAGGACGTAGACGTGGTAGCTCGGCGTCATGAACTGCGACGACAAACCCTTCGGCAGGTGAGGCAGGAAGTAGGCCGCGCCCGTGAACAGGATGGGGGCCACCTCGCCCGCGCCGCGCGACACGGCCAGGATCATGCCGGTGAGAATGCCGGCGCTCGCCTGCGGCACGACGACGTGGATGACGGTCTGGAGCTTGGTAGCGCCGAGCGCGAGCGAGGCCTCGCGCAGCTCGCGCGGCACGGCGCGCAGCGCCTCCTCGGTGGCCACGATGACGACGGGCAGCGTGAGCACCGCCATCGTGAGCGCGGCCCACAGGAGCGCGGGCTGTCCGTAGACCTTCTGGCCGCCGAAGAACATCTTGTCGATGCCCGCGCCGAGGAATTGCACGAAGAATCCCAACCCGAACAATCCAAAGACGATCGACGGCACCCCCGCGAGGTTGGCGACGGCGATGCGGATGAGACGCGTGAGGCGCGACTGGGCGGGCGCGTACTCGTGCAGGTAGATGGCGGTCGCGACGCCCACGGGCACGCCCGCGAGGGTCATCAAGAAGACCATCTCGACCATGCCGACGATCGCGGGAAAGATCCCGCCCGCCGTCATGCCTTCGCGCGGCGCCTGCGTGAGGAAGGCGATCGACAGGTGCGACGAGCCGCTTCGGACAATGTCGAAGAGGATCACGGCGAGGATCGCCAGCACGAGGGCGGTCGCGAGCCCCGACGAGATCGCCATCGTGGCGTCGCCGAGCCGGTTGCTCACGGTGCGCACGAAGACGCGCTGGGCGCTCGTCTTGTTGCGGCGGCGCTCCGCATCCTTGGGTGCAGGGCCCGCGTTCGTGCTCACGAGGCGCCCCCGAGCTTCGCCTTCATGCGGCGGATCGTCCAATCGCCCACCGTGTTGATGAAGAAGGTCGCGAGGAAAAGGAGCGTTCCCAGGAAGAACAAGACCGTGTAGTGGGCCTCGCCGAAGACCACCTCGGAGAGCTCGGCCGCGATGGTCGCCGAGATCGTGCGGACGGAGTCGGCGAAATTGCCCGAGACGATGGCGGCGTTCCCGGAGGCCATGAGGACGATCATCGTCTCGCCGATGGCGCGCCCGAGCCCGAGCGCGACGCCCGCCGCGATGCCAGGCGAGGCCGCCGGCAGGAGCACGCGCAAGACCGTCTGCCAGCGGGCCGCGCCCAGCGCCGTCGAGGCCTCGACGTAGCTGCGGGGGACGGCGCGGAACGCCTCCTCGGAGAGCGTGAAGATCACGGGGATCACGGCGAACGACAGCGCGACGCCCGAGACGATGGCGTTGAGGCGTGATTCGAGCCCGAGCACGTTCTGGAACCAGCTCGCCATGACGATGAGCGCGAAGAAGCCGAGCACGACCGACGGGATGCCCGCGAGGAGCTCGATGAGCGGCTTGACGATCTCGCGCGTGCGCGGCCGCGCGTACTGCGACACGTAGAGCGCGGACCCGACGCCCAGGGGGACGGCCACCGCCATCGAAACGATCGTGACCTTGACGGTGCCGACGATGAGCGGCCACAAACCGAACTTCGGGATCTCAGAGACCGGCTGCCAGATCGACGCCGCCTCGTCGTAGCCAGGCCAAAGCTGCGAGAACCACATCTTGGCGAGCGTGACCTCGTGGCGGATCGCGCCGCTGTAAAGCAGCGGCGCGGCCTCCTTCGCGATGAAGATCAGAATGAGCGCGATGGCGAGCACGGCGCTCGCCGCGAGGAGGCGCAGCGCCCACTCGATGAGGCGGTGCCACCGCGGCGCGGGCGCCAGCTCGAGCCGGGGAGGGCGGGTTGTGGCGAAGCGGCTCGTCGTGTGCTTTCGTCTTTCGCCCGGCATGGCGAGGGCGGTTTCGCGGTCCATCACAGCCCGTGAAAGAGACCATGGGAGGGTGGCGCCGCCATGACGGAATTGTGACAACGGCGTGACAACGGGACGCTTGACGTGCCTTCCAGGAAACGTTTCGTGAATGTCATCTTTTTGTCACACGCGTTCGGCAACATGCCGCGCCAATTATGGCCACCCCGAACAAGGACCAAAATCTATGAGAACGAGAACTACTGTTTGCGCGGTTATGCTGGCCGCTGGCATCGCTGGCGGCCGAACGGCCTCGGCCCAAGAGGCCCCCGTCGCGCCGTCTGTTCCGGAGACAACCGCTCCGGCTGGCGCCCCGCCCAACGCCGACGCCGTGCCCCCGCCCGCGCCCATGGCCGCCCCTCCTCCGACGATCGTCGTGACGCCGCCGCCCGTCGTCGTGGCGCCTCCGCCGCCCCCCGAGGAGCCGCTGGCCGGCTTCAGCAACGGCACGGCCTTCCTGCGCTCGCCGGACAACGGCTTCGTGCTCTTTCCGAACGGCCGCCTGCAGAGCGACCTCTACCTCTACAAGACGGGAGCGCCCTATGCCCTCGTGCCGAAGAACTCGTTCATCCTCAAGCGCGCGCGCCTCGAGCTCGCGGGCTGGGTGGGCGCGTTCGTCTACTTCCAGATCGGCGCGGACTTCGCGACCGGCGCGCCGGCCGCGGCCGGCGTGACGCCCGCGCAGACCAACATCAACGCGACGGACGACTTCGTCGCGCTCGCGCCCTGCGAGGACTACTTCATCCTGCAGGTGGGTCAGTTCGACGCGCCCTTCACCCTCGAGAACCGGACGTCGGACAAGTACTTCG
>DATKFB010000351.1:0-9507 GCA_035544435.1 Polyangia bacterium | reverse complement strand
CCGCTGGTGCCGGCGCCCGAGCCGGCGACGCCGCTGGTGCCGGCGCCCGAGCCGGCGCCGCCGCTGGTGTCGGCACCCGAGCCGCCGCCGCCGGCGGTGCCGGCGCCCGTGTCGCCCGCGCCGCCCGTGAGGATCGGCGTGGCGCCGGGGTTGCCGCTGCCGCCCGAGGCGCCGCCCGCTCCCGACGGCGTCGCGCCGAGGCCGGCTCGGTAGGACTCGGGGCTGCAGCCGACCGCGCACGCGAGGATCTCCGCGAGGCACACCATCGCGAGCAAACCACCTCGGGCTCCACGGCCGCGATCCTTCGACATCTCGTACCTCACCGCGCCGAAAAGGTACTACCCGAACCCTGGCGTGAACAGGCAAGAAATGCCCGAAACTGGGCAAGATCCGCTGTCGGGCCCGCGATCAGGCCAGGCGACGCCGGGATGTCGTCCCGCATCATGCGGATCGTTGAAGGGAAGGCGCTCAGGGGTACATGGGCGGCCCCTGGCCGCACTGGCGTCCCTGATAGTCGTCTTTCGGCACGCAGAGCATGCCGTTCGAGCACGCTTGGGCCGGGCACTGATCGCTCGGATAGGCGCAGAAGAGAACGTCGACGAGCACGCACTGCCCGTGCGTCGGGCCGAGGTCATAGTGGCACACGCCGCCGGGGTGCTTGGTGCAGTCGGTGCTCGTGCGGCAGGCCCCGTACGCGCAGGTCGCCTCGAGCAGGCCCAAGGCGCCCGGCGGCAGGCACGTCGCGACGGTCGCGCCGGCGGGCGCGGCCGCCTTGCAGTCGGCGTCGGTCGCGCACTGGTCGTAGACGCAGACGTTTCCCTGCGGGATGGCGCCGCCGCAACCGGGCAACGACGTTCGCGGCAAACACCGCCCGTGGGCCTTCTCGGTGCAGTCGGCGTCGCTCATGCAGCAAGGCGGGGTCGCGCCCGCAAACTGACACGACGAGAGCGTGGGCGACGCGGGGGACGTGACGCAGTCGTGCCCGCCGTCGAGCGTCTGCCAGCAGACGTTCTTGGCGGGGCAGTCGGAGTCCTGCTGGCAGTGCGAGGCGCCCTGGCCGGCGGCGCCGCTCGAGCCGGCGGCGCCTGTCGAGCCGGCGGCGCCTGTAGAGCCGGCGGCGCCTGTCGAGCCGGCAGAGCCTGTCGAGCCTGCACCGCCCGTCGTGCCCGCACCGCCGGTCATGCGCGCGCCGCCGGTCGAGCCCGCGTCACCAACGTTGCCGGAAACCGACCCGCATCCGACGAGGAGGAGACCAATCCCCCCGACGAGCGGACCCACCCACGATCTCATCTCGAGCGACGCCATGAGGCATCTTACTCCGGTATCAGAGCAGCCAAGACAGCTCGAGCAGGTTGAGCCGCGAGGGACCGGGGGCGACGGCAGGGCCCGGGACCTGCGGCGTGAACGCGTTCACGGCGACGGGGTTCCAGGGGTAAAGGCCGAGCTGCAACCGGTCGGTCACGCGCACGCGCACTCCATAAAGGAAGCGCACGCGGGTCTCCTCCGACGTGGCTGCGAAGTCGGCGCCCGCGGCGAGCGCCACCCGCCTCGCGGCGTCGAGATCGACGTGCAGCGCGAGCCGGAGAAAGGGCACGCTGCGCAGGCGCGCGAGCTGGTCGGCCGTGGCTGGCGTCAGCACCCCGCGCGCGCCGAGCTGCAGATCGAGAAAATTGTCGATGCGCACGCCGGCGGCGACGCCCGCGACCGGCGCCGGCGCGAGACCCGCATCGACGCCGGCTTCGGTGCTCACAGTAAAGAGCACGAGGTCTCGCCTCCGCGCCTCGGACGAGAATAGCGGCCGGACGTCCGGCTCGGTCACGGCCGACGCGTCGAGCGTCATCGCGCGCGCCGCGGGATGCTCGGGCGGGCGCTGCAAGGCCTTGCCGGCCACGACCTCGACAGCGGCGCGCGTGATGCCGAGATCTCTGGGGATGCGGCCCTCCGTCATGCTCTCGAGCACCGCGAGGAGCAAAACCTCGGCCGTCGCCGCCGTGACGATGAGCGCCGATCCCGCCGTCACGCCGGCCATGGTCTCGCCCAGGTCGAAGTCGTTCACCTCGACGGTCTCGACCTGATCCCAGCGCAGGCCCTCCACGAACAGCCTGCGCGCCGGCGCTCTGGCCGGTCCGTCGCTCGTGAGGACGACCTCGTGATTGACCCGCAGCGTGTCCGCCTCGAACCATCGGCTGCGCGAGCCGTCGCGCAGGTCGAAGCGCACCCACGAGCGCGGCCCGATGTGGGTCCCGGTCGGACCCTGCTCGAGCACGACCTCTCGTCCGTGGCCGCTCTCGCGAAGGGAGGCGGTCCGCGTCGCGGGCGCGGTATTCGTGGCGTAGCATCCCGCGAGCGCGCAGAGCGCCACGGCGGCAGGTGTCAAAGGGAGCCGCGCGCCCACGCCGCTGTCATCAGCAAGCCGCGTTCCACGCGCGCGCGTCGGCGGTGATGGATTCGCGGCGACGAGCCTGCCGCGTCACCGCGAGGGTGTGGTGATCGCGCAACGCACGGCGCGCCAAGCCGGACACGTTGCTGACAAGGGTGCGCGAGGTGCTGGGGGACACGGACGGCGCGAGCGCGTGACGCCCGCCGCGCTCAGCTCGCGCTCTCCGCGAGCGACTTCAAGTTGGCGAGCCCCTTCTCGAAGTCTTTCCCGACCATCTTGTCCATGTTCATGACGGTCGCGAACGCCTTCGCGGCGAAGGTCCGGTTCTCCCCCTCCATCGCCCAGGTCACCTTCGTCCGGTCACCCTCGGGGACGAACGAGAACGTCGTCGCGTTGGTCGCCTGCCACGGCTTGAGGAACTCGAGCTTGAGGACGACGAGCGCCGGCGCGGTGCTCTTCTCGATGGTCATGCGCCCCTCGCCGACCTTCGAGTTGCCGACCCACGAATAGATCGATCCCTCGCCGTCGGCCGCGCCCGCGAAGGTCTTCTTCATCATCGGATCCATCCTCTCCCACGGCGACCACGCCCCCCACCTCCGGAAGTCGTTGACGTGCACGAAGACGCGCTCGGGGCGCGCCGCGACGGCGAGCGACCGCTCGATGCGGAACTTCGCGGGCCGCCTCGCGACCACGACGACGAACAGACCGACGAGCACCGCCACCGCGCCCAAAATTGGAAGACCCATGCGACCGCTCCTTTCTCGACAGGGAGCGAATGTGTCTCCGAGCGCGGCGCGCGTCAATCGGGTCCGGTGCTTGTCCAGCGAGAGCCGCCGGGCGTTAGGGACGCGGCTCTCGGAGCTGTTGCAGAACGCCGAGCATGTCCTGCTCGCCCCAGTGCTCGACGAACTCCCGCCTTCGATGCGGACGATCGAGATGCCGCTCACGGTGACCACCTTGCCGGTCGCGGGAATGTTCTGAAAGGCTCCTGTGTGCCGGGCGCGCATCTGCCAGCGCCAGCAAGCCCGGTCGCCGTCCGCCAAGACGTCGCCGATCTCGAAGACGGGCTCGGAAATGGCGCCCCAGAGCGTCGTGAAGAAGGCCTTCACGCCCTCGCGGCCGGGCGCGGCGTGTTTGGAGTGCTGGACGTAGCTCGCGGCGATGTAGTCGTCGACGGCCGCGAGGTTTCGCTTCTCCCAGACGTCTCGGAGATAGGCTCGCACGATCGACTTGGCGTCCGACTTGGCTTCGCTCATGAGGGGAAGACTGGGTCCGCATACGAGGCGGACAAGCGTCTCCGCCCTCACGGCTTCGGTTGTGGGTCGAACGAAAAGTACTTGCTCGATCCCCTGGTCCTTTCGATCGCGTAACCGACGACAGCGCCCACGACGGCGCCGCCGAGGCCCAAAACGATACCCACGGGGGCGGTCGCAAGAGGTGACGGGGCAACTGCTCTCCAGCGACAGGTGGTCACCACGAACACGGTGCCTCCGAGGATGCCGGCGCCGATCGCGGCTGCCCACCCCTCTCCGCCGTTCACCGCGACGCCCTTGACCTCGGACAGGGGAATGGTCGCGGGGCGGCCGATCTCGCTCTCGACGGTGATGGATCGTGCATCCACGGACACGAGGCGGGCGACGTCGACGGCAGGGCGATAGGCGTGGTGGTCGTGGTCGCCCGCTTGGCCCACGTTAGCAAGCGTCGACGGGCTGGACGTAGTCGACGGTGAGCCCGCCGGTCGCCTTCGAGGCCTCGCCGATGCGTGCGTGCTCTGCTGGCGAGGGGGGTCGCGAGACGCTCTCGACGGTCCCACAGCCAAGCGTCGCCGCGACGAAGGCGACCGCGACGCTGGGGCAGGGCGGGCGCATGTCGGAGCGGCAGAGTACCTCGCTCGGGACGAAGGGACGTTTCGCTCGAGGTGATGGCTCGCTACGCGGCGACGCGGATGACGATCTGCCCCCGGGCGTGCCCCGCGCCGACGCGCGTGAGCGCCTCGCCGACCTCGCCGAGCGGGTAGCTCCGCTCGATGACGGGCTTGGCCTTGCCGGCCTCGACGAGCTCCTTGAGAAACAAGAGGTCGTCTCGCTTGGGCGTCATGACGAACATCTTGAACCTGCGGCTCGTGAACATCGACGCGAGCATCCCTCGCAGCACGCGCGCGAGCGGCCCGACCCAATCGCCCCCGCCGCCCGAGCACGCCACGTAGGCGCCTCGGGGCTCGAGCACGGCGCGGCACTCGGCAAGCGAGCGGTTGCCCACGAGGTCCAGCATGACGTCGAACCGCGCGCCGCCCGCGACGAAGTCTTGCGCGCCGTAATCGATCACCTCGTTCGCCCCGAGCGCGCGCACCATCTCGACGTTGCGCGCGCCGCAGACGGCGGTCACCTCGGCCCCGAGCGCCTTCGCGATCTGCACGGCCCAGGTCCCTACGCCGCCCGAGGCCCCATTGATCAACACCTTCTGCCCCGCCTTCAACCCACCGGCGTCGCGCAGCCCCTGCAGCGCGGTGGCCCCCCACGGCACGGCCGCCGCCTCCTCGAGCGACAGGTTGCTCGGCTTCGGCGCGACCATCTTCGCCGGCATCACGAGGTACTCGGCGAACGCCCCGCTGGCCGCCTGCCCGAACACCTTATCGCCCACGCGCACGCCGGTGACCTTCGCGCCCACCGCCTCGACCCGCCCGGCCACGGCCGCCCCCGGCACCCGGTTCTTGGGCCGGGGCACGCCGCCGAACGGCGTCAGCCGAATCAGATAAGGCTTGCCCGTGACGACGTGGTGGTCACCGACGCTCGCGCCCGCCGCGTGCACGCGCACAAGCACGTCGTCATCGCCGGGGACGGGCCGCTCGATCGTCTCGAACGCCAGCACGTCGGGCGTCCCGTACCGCCGGTGCACGATGGCGTGCATGGTGAGCGCCGCCGCTTTGGCGGGCGCTTCGACAGGGACGGTGACCGAGGGCTCGAGGGTCGTGACGGCTTGCATGGTGTTCTCCGCGCGTGGGGTTGACTTACGCCGTAAGCTAAGCCCAGGGAGAGCGCTTGTCAAGACATACTTACGGTGTATGTTTTAAAGCTCATGAAAACGGCGACAAGGACGGCGAAGAAGACCACGAAGCGCCGGGGAAAGGCCGCGCGCGTGCCGCTCACGCGGGAGAGGGTGCTGAGCGCGGCGCTGCGCATGGCAGACAAGGACGGCCTCGAGCTCCTGTCGATGCGCAACCTCGCGCGCGCGCTGAAGGTCGAGGCGATGTCGCTCTACAACCACGTCAAGGGCAAGGAGGACATCCTCGACGGCCTCGTGGACCTCGTGGCGAGCGAGCTCGACGTGCCCGCGAGCGGCGGCGACTGGATGGCGGCCATGCGCCAGCGCGCGCGCACGGCCCACGCCGTGCTGCTCCGCCACCGCTGGGCCACGATGCTCTTCGTCTCGCGCCTGAACGTCGGCCCCAACATGCTCCGCTACGTCGACGCGACGATCGGTTGCCTGCGCGCGGCGGGCTTCTCGTATCCGATGGCCGACCACGCCTGGACCGCCCTCGACGCCTACGTCTACGGCTTCACGCTTCAGAAGTTGAACTTCCCGCTCGACCCGTCAGAGTACGCGCCGGCGGCGAGGCAGTTCCTGCCGCTCATCCCGGCGGAGCGCTTCCCGTGGCTCAACGGGATGTCGCAGGAGGTGATCGCGGGGCGGCACGACGGGGTGCATCGGCTGGAATTTGGGCTGGAGCTGGTGTTGGAGGGGTTGGAGGGAATGCGCGCGGGTGGCCTTCTTCAGAGGCAATAAGACGGCCGCCGAGGCCTCTTGTGCAACTGAAGCAGCTGAAAGATGCTGCCAGAAGCATGTTCGGACTCTCCAACGCTCATAATGCGCTGTTGTGCGGTCGGGTTCATCCTGTCGCGATCTTCGTGATGGGTTTGGCACTCGACGCGTCGCTGGGGTGCAACTCCAGCACGTTGGGTCCGGGCGGCATTGACGCGTCGAGCGACGCGACCGACGACGGAGCGGGAGCGAGGGTAATAGCGTCGGGCCAGGCCGCGCCAGCGGCCCTAAGCGTCGCCGGCGAGAACGTCTATTGGTTGAATCTCGGAACGAATGCTTCCATGGGGAAGGTAGTTGCACCCTGGACGAACGGACAGATCATGAAGTGCGCGATCACGGGTTGTGAAGACGCGCCCACCGCGCTTGTTTCAAGACTGGTAGATGGGATTGTCGATACGCCGACAGGGTTTGCCACCAACGGCACTGACGTGTACTGGAACAATGGCACGTTGTCCCCACCCAACGCGCCCGCCGGGCTCGCCAAGTGTTCGGTTTCGGGCTGCCCGCTCGGAAGCGAAGTGGCGGGCGCGGGCCCGGCCTGGCAGATCGCGCTCGACGGGAAGAATGTCTATTGGACAACGCATTCGGCCGAGGTCCTGACGTGTCCGCTTTCTGGTTGTGGCTCGTCCCCTACGGCGCTTTGGTCGGCCGGTTTGGCTCCCGCGGCGTCGGGCATTGCAGTTGATGCGAGCGACGTCTACTGGTCGACGGCGAATGGGGAGGTCATGAAGTGTGCTCTCAGCGGGCGCAACAACACGCCCACCGTCTTGGTGGGTGCAACGGCGGCCCTCGCGGCTACGAACCAGATCGCGCTCGATGACGCCAACGTGTACGTCGTCGACGCGAACCCGGCAGGACAAGGAAGAGTCGTTGGTTGTGCCAAGTCCGGATGTGGGAGCAATCCCGCCGAGTTCGCAATAGGATTGAACGCGCCCACGGCGCTCGTCACCGACGGTGTCAACGTGTACTGGATCGAACGAGGCGCTGACTCTGTCGATGGTCAACCCGTGAGTGGGGCTGGCTCTATTCGTCGCTGCGCCGTCGGTGGTTGCAACAACTCTCCGACGACGATCGCGTCCGGATTGACCGCTCCGACCGCCATTGCTGCCGACGCATCAAATGTCTACTGGGCGGAATGGGGAACTGGCGCGGCAGAGGGCCGCATAAGCTCGGCACCTAAGTAGGGGCCCAGCCGACCGAGGAGCAGCGGCACGGCGAATGAATCCGCTCCACATTAACGGCAGCGAATCGGCCCTCACGGCGTCGTCACGCCCGCGAGCGTTTGCTGCCGACCCGTGTACCTGAGCGTCGCCCGAGATCGCGCGTCCCGCCGCGCGATCTCGAGCGCCGCTTCGGCGTCGGCTTCCGCTTGCGCGATCAAGAGTCTCGCGCGGTCGGGGTACATCGGGAGGTGCTGGGCATATTCGAACTCGGATTTGGCGTCCGCGAGCCGCGCCGAGGCCGCGGGCGGGCCCTCCGGCGCGCCCGCGGCCTCGGCGTCGCGAACCAAGTTCTGAAAGCGGGTGCGCTGCTGGGGCGAGATCACGAGCGGCTGCGCCGTGGCGCAACCAACACTGCTCATTAAGGCGCAAAATACGAAAAGCTTCATGAGCGTCGCTACTTCAAGCGCCGTGCCATTTCTTGCATCGCGACGGCGATTTCCGCACGCTCCGTCAAGCACGCACGAACGCTTGGCTATCAGCATTTCGCAACTCCGCGACGCTTCCGGCCGGGCCTCCCTCTCCCGCCCGCCGCTGACCCGCCGGTAACCTCAGTCACCGAAAAACGACCACGACGACGAGCCGGCGCTACCGCCCGGTGGTCCAGGGCGGCGGATCGCTCGCCGGGAAGCTGCCCTCGGACGCGTCGTCGACGCTCCGGTCGACGCTCGCGCGCGTCTCGATGGCGATGCCGTGCCTGAGGGTGCGCGCCACTGGGCAGGCGTCGGCGGCGTGCTCGAGCTGGAGGCGTTGCGCCTCGGTGTGGTCGCCCGCGAGCGTGATCGAGCGTCGGAAGAGGTGCCCGGCGGGCGTTCGCGATTGGGTCATCCGCACCTCGACGTGGTCGAGCGAGAGGTGGTGCTTTTCGGCGGTCCACTGCACGGTCATGGCCGTGCACGCGCCGAGCGCCGAGAGCAGCAGGTCGTACGGTCCGGGGCCGGCGTCGGCGCCGTCGTCCTCCGCGGGGAGATCCGAGACGAGATCGTGCGGCCCCACCGTGATGAGCTGGCGGCGGCGACTCTCGGAGCTGCGGACGTGCCCCGCGCGGAAGGTGTGGTGGAGCGGCTCGGCGCGCCGCTTGGCGCGGGCGACCGCCTCCGGGAGCCGCTCGAGGGAGTCGTCGAAGCGCACGCCATTGACGAAGAACGTGGGCGTCGACAGCACGTGGCTGTGCCAGCCCGATACCTCTTGCAGGCGTACCGCCTCGCGGAACGCGCGCGTGTCAAGATCGCGCTCGAAGCGCGCGACGTCGAGGTCGAGCTCGCGCGCGAGCATGACGAGGCGGGGGCGGGCCACGCCTTCGTCGCCCTCGAAGAGGCGATCGTACATCTCCCAGAACTTGCCGTGCGACGCCGCGATCTCCGCGGCCTCGGCCGCCGACTCCGCGTCCGGGAAGAAGTGGCTGCGCGGGTTGGCACGAAAGACGAAGCGGACGTCCGGCTGCCGCGTCAGGAGGTCCTTGACGAAGCCATACGCGCCGCGGCAGCTCGGGCAGGCGAAGTCGCCGTACTCGACGAGCGTGACGTCCGTCGATTCAGGCCCGCGCGCGTGGTCGAGAGCGCCCACCGGTTCCGCCAGGAGCGTCGCGTGCTGTTCGTCGAAGTGGCCCATCGACTCGTTCTAGCAAGCGCCTTGGCCGATGAGAAATCTGGGTCTTCGACAATGATGCGCGCCTGGCGCGTCGCGATCGGCGGTCGAAAGCGCTCCAAACCGGAATTGTGATGGACAACACGTTTCCTGACCCGCTATACGACCGCGTATGAGCAAGGTTGAAGGCGTTTTCTCGATCTTATGGGTGCCCCTGCTGGCGCTCGCCGTGGGCTGCGAAGCTTCTCCCGTCGCGGTTGGTCCCAGTGGAGCGGGCGGGCATGCGGGCGCTTCCGTACTTCCCATCATGACGAGCGCCGACGGCGCGAGCTCGGACGGCGGGAGCTCCGACGTCGCGACCGAGGGCGGTGGTGGAGACTCGAAGTCGGTGGCCTTGCCGGACGCCGGCTCGACCGATGGCGCGGTCGCGCGTGATGGCGCCGTCGCGGGCGATGGTGCCACCGGCGGTGGCGACGGCCCTGCCGGCTGCATCCCCGGGCC
>DATKFB010000350.1:0-4124 GCA_035544435.1 Polyangia bacterium | reverse complement strand
GACGATCTCAATGAGCTTCGTGGGATTGGAGTCGAGGTCGATCATGTTCCCCGCCTCTTTCGCCGCCTGCGTGCCGGTATTCATCGCCACGCCGACGTCGGCCTGCGCTAGCGCCGGAGCGTCGTTGGTGCCGTCGCCCGTCATCGCGACCAGCCGCCCGCCGGCCTGCTGCTCCTTGATCAGCTCGAGCTTCGCCTCGGGCGTCGCCTCGGCGAGGAAGTCGTCGACACCGGCCTCCTTGGCGATCGCGGCCGCCGTGCGCGGGTTGTCACCCGTGATCATGACGGTGCGGATGCCCATGGCGCGGAAGCGGGCGAAGCGCTCGGCGATGCCCGCCTTGACGATGTCCTTGAGGTGGATGATGCCCAGAAGGCGCGCGCCGTCGGAGACCGCGAGCGGCGTGCCGCCCGAGTCGCCGATGGCGTTGGCGATCTGACGGAGCTGGGGTGGCACGGCGCCGCCCCGCGCCGCCACGTAGTCCGCGACGGCGTCGACGGCGCCCTTGCGGATGGCGCGACCCGCGACGTCGACGCCGCTCATGCGCGTCTGCGCCGTGAAGGGGACGAAGACGGCGCCCTCGGCGGTCCCGGCCGACAAGCTCAGCTTCTCTTTGATGAGCGCCACGATGGAGCGCCCCTCGGGCGTGTCGTCGGCCAGGCTCGCGAGCTGCGCGGCGGCAGCCAGATCCTCCATGCGGACGCCGTCGAGCGGGAGGAGCTCGGTGGCCATGCGGTTGCCGTGCGTGATCGTGCCCGTCTTGTCGAGGAGCAGCGTGTCGACGTCGCCCGAGGCCTCGACGGCGCGGCCGCTCATGGCGATGACGTTCTTTTGCAGCAGGCGATCCATCCCTGCGATGCCGATGGCCGACAGGAGGCCGCCGATCGTCGTGGGGATGAGACAGACGAGCAGCGCGACGATCACCGTCGCCGAAAGCGCGATCGTCGAGTAGGCGGCGAGCGGCACGAGCGTGACGCACGCGAAGAGGAACACGAGCGTGAGGCCGACGAGCAGGATGTGCAGCGCGATCTCGTTGGGCGTCTTCTGGCGCGAGGCCCCCTCGACGAGGCCGATCATGCGATCGAGGAACGACTCGCCGGGATCGACCGCGATGCGGACGACGATGCGATCCGACAGGACCTTCGTGCCGCCCGTGACCGCCGAGCGATCGCCGCCGCTCTCGCGGATCACGGGGGCCGACTCACCCGTGATGGCCGACTCGTCGACCGACGCGATGCCGTCGACGATCTCGCCGTCGCCCGGGATGAGCTGCCCCGCCTCGACGACGACGAGGTCGCCCTTGCGCAACGACGACGACGGGACGATCTCCTCCGGGCCGTTCCAGCCTCCGGCCTGTCCACGTTGCAGGCGGCGCGCCGTCGTCTCTTTACGCATCTTGCGGAGCGTGTCGGCCTGGGCCTTGCCGCGGCCCTCGGCCACGGCCTCGGCGAAGTTCGCGAAGACGACCGTGAACCACAGCCAGACGGTCACGGCGCCCGTGAACCACAGCGGCGCGCCCGCGCTCGAGCGGTGGAGCAGGTCGCGCACGAAGATCAGCGTCGTCAGCACGCTGCCGATCTCGACGACGAACATCACCGGGTTCTTGGCGACGTGTTGGGGCGCGAGCTTCCGAAAGGAGTCGACGGTCGCACGGCCGAGGATGGAGCGATCGAACAGCGACAGGCTCTGGGCTTTGGGGCGGAACATGGCTAGTAGACCTTTCCGGCGACAGCGGCGAAGTGCTCGACAATGTTGCCGAGGGAGAGCGCAGGGAAGAAGGTCAGCGCGCCCACGATCACGACCACGGACACGAGGAGGACGGCGAACGTCGAGCCGTTCGTGGGGAACGTGCCGCCGCTCGGCGGGACCACCTTCTTGCCGACCATCGCGCCGGCGATGCCCATGGCGGGCAGGATCATGAGAAAGCGGCCGCCGAGCATGGTGAGGCCGAGCGAGACGTTGTACCAGGGCGTGTTGGCGTTGAGGCCCGCGTACGCCGAGCCGTTGTTGCCCGCGGCGCTCGAGAATGCATAGAGGATCTCCATGAGCCCGCGCGGGCCGGCGTTGTTGAGGGAGGACGTGCCGTAGGGCTTGACGGCGCTCCAGGCCGTGAAGCCCAGGATGAGGAGCGGGAAGATCAGCACGTAGAGCATCGCGAGCTTCATCTCTCGCGCCTCGATCTTCTTGCCCAGGTACTCGGGCGTGCGACCCACCATGAGGCCCGCGATGAACACGGTGAGGACGACGTAGACGAGCATGCCGTAGAGGCCCGCGCCCGTGCCGCCGAACACGACCTCGCCGAGCTGGATGTTGGCGAGCGGCACGAGGCCGCCAAGCGGCGTGAAGCTGTCGTGCATCGAGTTGACGGCGCCGCACGAGGCGTCGGTCGTCACGACGGCGTAGAGCGCCGAGGCCCCGACGCCGAAGCGCGCCTCCTTACCCTCCATGTTGCCGGCGCTCTGGTCGACGGCCAGCCCCGCGAATGCCGGGTTGCCGTGCGCCTCCGCCGGGTAGCAGACGGCGACGCCGGCGGCGAACAAGATCGCCATCGCGCTCCACACCGCCCAACCGTGCCGCTGGTCGCGCGCCATCCGGCCGTACGTGTACGTGAGCGCCGACGAGACCGCGAAGATCATGAACAGCGAGAGGAAGTTCGTGAACGGGTTGGGATTCTCGAACGGGTGTGCGGAGTTCGCGTTGAAGAAGCCGCCGCCGTTGGTGCCGAGCTGCTTGATGGCCTCTTGCGACGCCACGGGGCCGAGCGCGAGCGTCTGCTTGCCGCCCTCGAGGGTGGCGACGTCGAGGTAGGGCGACAGGTTCTGGATGCAGCCCTGCCACACGAGCACGAGGCCGAAGAAGACGCTGAGCGGCAGAAACACGTAGACGATGCCGCGCACGAGGTCGACCCAGAAGTTTCCCAGCGAGCGGCTTCCTTCGGGCCCGGGCCGGCGTGTGAAGCCGCGGCCGAGCGCGAGCGCCACGCAGATGCCGGCGGCCGCCGACGTGAAGTTGTGCCACGCGAGGCCGGCCATCTGCGTGAGGTAGCTCATCGTCGACTCGCCCGAGTACCCCTGCCAGTTCGTGTTCGTCGAGAAGCTCGCGGCGGTGTTGAACGCCGAGCCGGGCTCGACCGCACCGAAGTGCTGCGGGTTGACGGGCAGGAACCCTTGTAGGCGCTGAAAGAGGTACGTCACGACGACCCCGAGGGCGCTGAAGGCCAGCAGCGCGAACGTGTACTCCTTCCAGCTCTGCTCGTGCTTCGGATCTATGCCCGAGAGGCGATAGACGAGCCGTTCGAAGCGTCCGAGCACGCCCGGCAAGGGTTGCCGGTCGCCTTCGAAGACCCGGAACATGTAGATGCCGAGGGGTTTCGTGACGGCGATGATCGCCGCGAAGAAGACGATGATTTGCAGCCAGCCGGCGACGGTCATGGATGGTCTCCTCAGAACTTTTCGGGACGAATGAGGGCGTAGACGAGATAGGCCGTCAGCGCGAGGGACAGCAGCGTGCCGATCGTATAGTCGAGCGTCATGACGGCTCCTCAGAGGTGATCGAACGATTTGGCGTAGAGCCACGAGATGGCGAAGAAGGCCACCGTGACGGCCACGAAGATGAAGTCCTTCATACGTCCGGGTTGAGCATCAGGCGTGCCAATGTCCGAAGCCGGCCCCGGCCGCGTCGTCAGCGACGGAGCATGCAATCCGCAGGGTCGAGCCGCACCTAGACATGCAAGATGATTCCTCGCCGGCAGAGAAGTCGCATTCCATGCGCCGCTCGCCTCGACTCCGAGGGCACGGCCCTTGCTCGTTACGAGGTCCCGAGCGTAGCGTGTCCGCGATGTCCGCCAGCCCGAACCGCACCCGTGCGGACGACTTCCTCGAGCTCGTCGAGCGGGGCAAGCGCGGCCGGCTCAAGCTCTACATCGGCTTCGCGGCCGGCGTCGGCAAGACGTATCGCATGCTCGAGGAGGCGCACGCGCTCAAGAAGCGGGGCGTCGACATCGTCATCGGGTTCATCGAGACCCACACGCGCGCCGAGACGGCGGCCCTCGTCGAGGGCCTCGAGGTCGTTCCGCGGCGCGCGGTCGAGTACCGCGGCGTCGTCGTCGAGGAGATGAGCCTCAACAA
>DATKFB010000349.1:0-15041 GCA_035544435.1 Polyangia bacterium | reverse complement strand
TTCTCCGCCCAAGGCTTCTCCGCTCAGGGCTTCTCCGCCCAAGGCTTCTCCGCCCAGGGCTTCTCCGCCCAAGGCTTCTCCGCTCAGGGCTTCTCCGCCCAAGGCTTCTCCGCCCAGGGCGTCGCGCTGCTCGGCACCGATCTCGTCTCGTCCGATCTCAAGGGCGTCGACATCGGGTCCGTCGACATCCGCGGCACGACGTCCGACAGCGGCCCCGTCGCCATCGAGCTCACGCAGAGCGCGACGATGAGCACGGGCGCGGGCACGTACATCTCGGTGGGCGGCGGCTCGGCCGTCGGCCACTTCGCGACGGCCCACCTCGTCGACGCGAACGGCAGCCCCGCTGAGGATCTCGACCTCTACATCGCGGGCGAGATGCCCGATCCCGTGGCGAACGAGCAGCACCGCGCTGAGAACCAGCCCAACGAGGACATCCAGCTCTACGAGGTCTTCTTCTACCTACCCTCGAGCGGCCAGTGGGCGTCGCTCTGCCCCTTCCACGACGTCACGGGCGCAACGACCGCCATGGCCATCCCCGAGGATCCCGCGAACCCCAACAAATTCATCTTCGCGTGCACGGCGACGGGCGTCGCCGCGAAGTGTGCGCGCATCTGGGGCTACCGCCCCTGGCACCACAACGACACGACCTGGGTCTTCGACGACGATCCCATGGTCAACGACTGGGTCGAGAAGCAGCTCGACATGAAGCCCTTCTACGACGCGTGCAAGACGGCGGCGCGCGCCGGCTACTGCCAGGATCGGCAGAGCTTCACGCGCAACGGCACGCTCGTCGACCTCTTCGACACGCGCCAGTTCGTGTGGCCGAACGCCATCGAGAACCCGCTCTCGGCGCTGAACCCCAACTCGCAATGGATGTTCGCGCAGGAGTACTTCGTGACCACCACGCCGCTCGTGTCCGACCCGACGCTCAAGGTCACGGCGCTGCAGCGCACGCGCTGGCGGGATCTGTCGCCCGTGGGCCATTGCCCGGGGAACTTCGCCGACATCAGCCGCCTTGAGGTGGACCACTTCGAGGACGCGCGCTTCGCGAACCCGCTCACGGCCGACCCGCGCATCGAGGTCTTCTCGCCGAACTACTGCCAGCACAGCGAGAACGAGATCGGCACGGCACTCGCGTGGGACTGTAGCCCGTGCACGACGGCCGTGTGCCGCCATCACCCGCAATGCTGCAGCGCCGACCCGACGCTGTCGCAGCCCGTGTGGGACGGGTCGTGCGTTAACGACCAGCTCACATATTGCCAGGACGTCGAGGGCGGCGGCGGGCCGTCGTGGCCGCTCGGCAAAGTGTGGCCGCGCGACTACCCGGCGTCGACGGCGCCGCAGAAGTACCTCATCGGTCCCGGCGGCGCCGTCGAGGCGACGACGGGCGTGAGCACGGGCGGCACTTCGGCGACCGTGCAGGGCTGGGCGTGCGACCCCGAGTGGCCGGGCACGGCCGTCCCCGTCCAGATCTACGGCGGCGGGCCGCGCGAGCACGGCGGCACGCTGCTCGGCACCGTCTACGCCGACCAGGCGCTCGCGGCGCGGCTCGCCGGCGAGGTGGGCGCGGCGTGCGACGGGCTCGGCCTCGCGTCGGCGCGGCACGGCTTCTCGTTCACGCTGCCGACCAGCACGTCGGGCAACGTCTTCGTCTACGCGCTCGATTCGACGACGCCCGACGGACCGGCGGCGCCGCCGACGCTGCTGCGCAACGGCATCGTCCACGTGCCGACGTGCGATCACAGCGAGCACCTCGCGGGCTCGGCGCTCGCGAGTTCGTGCAGCACGTGCGCGGCGGCGGTGTGCGCGATGGGCGGGCTGGACGGGTGTTGCACGACGGCCTGGGCCGACGAGTGCGCCGCGGCCGCCGAGGCGTGCGAGCCCGCCGACACGTCGGCGGCCGCCGACGGCCGCGCGTTCGGCGAGGCTATGACGGGTTGGATCGAGGCGCCCACGACGGGCACGTACGTGTTCGCGGCGACGGCGCAGCCGAGCCGCGTCACCGTCAACGGCACGAAGGTCGTCGACTGGCTCGAGGCCGCGGGCCCGTCGAGCGGCAGCATCGACCTCCAGCAGGGCGGCCGCTATCACCTCCGCTGGGATCGCTTCCAGGCGTCGCCTCCAGGCGTCGGCACGGACCCGGGCCTCACCTGGCAGCCGCCGGGCGCCCTCGCGCAGCAGGCCATCCCGTCGGGCGCGCTCTACCGCGTCGTCCCCGGCGTCGGCACGGGCCTCGTCGCGACGTACTACGACAACCCGGGCCTCACGGGAGCGTCGGCCTCGCGCCTCGACGCCGCCGTCGAGCAGTCGAAGTCGACGGTGCTGCCGGCCGGCGTGCTGCCGCCCACGTACTCGATCGCGTGGGAGGGCGAGCTCGTGCCGCTCTACTCCGACACGTACACCTTCACGCTGCTCGCCGCGGGCGGCGCGCACCTCGAGGTGGGCGGCACGCCCGTCATCGCGCCCCCGGCGGTCGCGCCTCCGCTCACGGGCTGCGCGCCGCACGACATCTGCGCGCTCGGCGACAAGCTCGCGGCCTCGACGACGACGCTGGCGGCCTGCGACCCGTGCGTCGATCAGATCTGCGCCAAGGATTCGTTCTGCTGCGACGGCGGCTACCTCTCGTACTACTCGACCGAGCCCGCGTGGGACGCGAAGTGCATCACGGAGGTCGGGACGATCTGCGGACTGACGTGCAAGAACCCGATTCCGGCGGCGACGACGCAGCCGCGCGAGAGCACGCCCATCGCGCTCCAGGCAGGCGTGCGCACGCACATCCGCGTCACCGTCGACGTCACAACGAGCGACAACACCGTGCAACTCATCTGGGCGAGCGCGCGCCAGCCGCGCAGCCCCGTGCCGACGGCCGTGCTCTACCCCACCGTCGCGCCGAGCGGCGCGGGCGCGGGGCTCAACGTCGTGTCGTTCGCGACGAAGAACGGCGGCACGAAGATCGACTTTGCCACGCCGCTCGCGTCGGGCGCCACGCCCGACCTCACGCTCGCGCCGCCCGTGGGCCCGACCGGCCTGCCGAGCGTCGGCGTGCTCGCGGCGCCCGACGACGCCGCGGCGGGCACGCCGCCGCCGCCCGTGCTCGAGAGCCCGCGCCCGAACGCCACCGTCTACAGCGGCGCTCTCGCGATCCCCGTGTCGGGCAAGGGCGGCGTCCTCGGCGGCTCGGTCGTCGTCGACATCGGCGGCGTCGACACGGTGCTGTCCGTCGGGCTCGACGGCACATACGGTGGCGCTGTCCCCGTGCCGGCGTACGGCACGTACACCCTGCACCTCACGCAGCGTACCTACGGGACGCCCACGTGCACGTCGCCGCCCGCGCCCTTCTGCGCGGCCAGCACGAGCGTCGACTGGGCCGTGACGGTCGCGGCGCTCCTGCCCGCGTCGCCGGCGGCGCCCACGATCACGTCGCCACGCGACCCGACGGCCAGCCCGAACGCCGCGCACGACACGTTCCCCGTGACAGGCAAGGCGACGCCCGGCGCCGTCAACGTCTGCGACGAGGGCACCGGCACGACGCTCACGTCCGCCGTGACGGCCGCGAGCGACGGCACCATCAACGACAGCGTCCAGCTCTCGGCGGGCGACTCGACGACCCCCGCGAAGGGCTGGCACAAGCTCGTCTTCACGTCGGCGTCGTGCACGCCGCCCATCGCGGGCGGCAGCAAGCCCGTCTTCGTGAGCGTCGGCATTCGCCCGCCCACTGTGACGTTCCCGCGCACGGGCGCCGAGATCGACTGCTCGCCGAACGCGCCGCCGAACCCGGGCTTCTTCGACGTCGCGGGCTCGATCCCGTACCCCGAGGCGAAGTTCGGCAAGCTGCGGATCGCCGAGGAGACGGGGCGCGCCCCGCTGCAACTCATCCAACGCGACATCATCATCGATCAGCAGCACCCGAACGCCGACGGCTCGCTGCCGTTCCGCACGTCGCTCAACCTTCTGCCGGGCAAGCACCTCATCTATTTCTTCCAGGCGCCCGAGCCCGATCCGACGCTCACGCCCGACGAGGTCATCGAGCACTTCCGCGCCTACGCCAACGTCGCCGACACGCCGAAGAGCCGCATCGCGCTACGCGTGCCGCCGCCGCGGCTGCAGTTCCCCTTCCGCGGACAGACGTTCGTCACGTCGGGGACGCTCAAGTTCGGCGAAGGAAACTGCGACCCCGCGAACGGGGCGAACGGCCCCGACTGCGCGTTGCCCGACGCCGACGTCAACATCCACGTCGGCAAACGCGTGTGGACGACGCGCGCCAACGACAACGGCAACTGGAGCCTCTCGTTCGATCTGCCGCCCGGCTGGCACCAGATGGAGATCTCGCAGGTCGTCGACTCGCGCGCGGGCGGCGGCTGGCAGGAGGGCTGCCCCTCGGAAGACACGCTCGTGGGCGTCACCACGGGCAACGGCAATCTCCCCACGCTCACGCTGCCCGTTCCAATCACTGTCGCGGCGGACGGCCCGAGCGGCACGATCGTGAGCTACGCGGCCTCGGCGACGACCGCCGCGGGCACGCCGGCCCAGCTCGACTGCACGCCGCGCTCGGGCACGCTCTTCCCCGTCGGACCGACCCTCGTGCTCTGCACGGCCATCGATCCCGCCACGCAGGCCGTCGGCCTGGGCGACTTCGGCGTTCTCGTCGTCGACGGACCGCCCGTCGTCACGGTGCCCGGACCCATCACGGCCGAGGCCCAGAGCGCGCTCGGCGCGCTCGTGTCGTTCGACGCCTCGGCGACGGACGTCGTGAGCGGCGCTCTGCCCGTCGACTGCGTCCCGACGTCGCCCGCGCTGTTCTCGCTCGACGAGACGACGACAGTGACCTGCCAGGCCACAGACGGCGCCGGGAACACGACCTCCGCGTCGTTCCCCGTGACGGTCGTCGACACGACGCCGCCCTCGCTCTGCCCGCTGCCCGACCTGCACGTCCTCGCCGCGGGCCCCGGCGGCGGCGCGGTCACTTACGCGACCTGCGCCACCGACCTCGTCGACGGTGCCGACCCCGTGACGTGCAATCACCCGTCGGGCTCGTTCTTCCCCGTGGGCACGACGGTCGTGACTTGCGCCTCCACCGACCGTCACGGCAACACGTCGCCGCCCGCGCACTTCGCGATCGTCGTCGGCGACTCGACGCCGCCCGTGCTCGCGCTCCCGGCGACGATCCAGGTCGCGGCGGCGAGCCGACTCGGCGCGCGCGTCTCGTACATCGTGACCGCGACGGACGACACGGATCCGCACCCCGTCGTGTCGTGCGCGCCGGCCTCGGGCGGCGTGTTCCCGCTGGGCGACACGACCGTCCACTGCTCGGCGACCGACGCCTCGGGCAACCGCGCGACGGGCTCGTTCCTCGTGCGCGTGCGCGTGTCCTTCGGCGGCTTCCTGCCGCCCATCAACAACAACGGGACGTCCATCTTCTTCCGGCCCGTACCCGTGCTCGTGCGCTTCGCGCTCGCCGACGGGAGCGCGGGCATCAGGGATCTCGTGGTCCGACTGACCGTCGCGGGCATCGACGCCGCTGGAAACGTCGGCGTCGAGCATCCCGCCGCCGGCCTGCCGCGGGTCATCGGCAACACCTTCGTCTACAACCCGCTCCTGCGTGAGTACGACTTGTTGATGGACATCCACGCCATGGCGGCTGGCCCGTGGCAGCTCCGCGCCGATCTCGGCGACGGCGCGGCCCACACCGTGCGCATCACCTTGAGGTGACGCCTCCGACGCGCGGGCGCCGCTCGAGCACGTAGCCGAGGATGAGCTTGGCCACGAAGGCGTTCGAGGCGGCCGTCAACCCCTCGCCCACGCCGACGTTCAGCTCGAAGCTCCGCACGCGCAGCAGGTTCGCCACCTCGTAGAGGTAGTGCGCCTGCTCGCGCAGCGCGTGGAGGTGCACGAGCCCGCCCAGGCCCGCGTAGTACTCGAGCCCCACCGAGACGACCCCCGGGACCTCGTAGAGCGCCTGCGCCGCCGGCTCGAATGAGGCGCCGCCGCCAGTGAGCGAGACGTCGACGATGGGGTTCGCGGCCAGGCGGAGGGGTCCGAGGTCGCACGCGACGATTGGCCTTATCTCGAGCGACCAGCCGTCCGCCTCGTAGCTGCGGGGCAAGCCGCTCACCTCGAGGTTGACGCCGAGGCGCGCGCGGGACGACCAGACCCGCGTCGTCACGAGCTTCGAGCGCAGCTTCGCGCCCGCGAAGTCGAACGCCCCGTCGGCGCGCAGCGCGCTCTGCAAGTAACCGCCGAGCTCCCAGTAGGGCGTCACGCCGTACGAGGGCTCGAGCGTGAAGTGCACCTGATGATTGGGCGCCAGCTCGGGCGCGGGCGCCGTCGTCAACCCACGCACGACGTCGTTGACGTGCAGCTCGAGCCCCGGGGCGCCGGCCGGATTCGCCGTGCCGTCGTAGACCTGGATCTCGAACGCGTCGACGGCGAGCGCCGCGCGCGGCGCGACGGCGAGCGCCACCGCGACGACGACGCCGCCGGGTCCGCCGCTACGCCGCGCTTTGCGGCGGGGCGCCGCCCGCGTCACCGCCGCCACCGACTGGAGTCTCGGGAGAAGAGGCCTCGCCGGCCTCGGCCGCGTCCGCCGTGTAGCCGCAGCCCTCCTTATCGTTGCAATAGACGCGCGTGCCGGTCTTCGAGACCTTCTGCAGCAGGAAGGGCAAGCCGCACTTCGGGCAGGGCTGCGGGATCGGGCGATCCCACGAGACGAAGTCGCATTTCGTGCGCTGGTAGTTCGAACAGCCGAAGAAGACCTTGCCGCGCTTCGAGCGCTTCTCCGTGAGATAGCCGCCGCAGTCCGGCTTCGGGCAGCTCATGCCGAGTGACATGGGGCTCGTCGTCTTGCACTCGGGGTAGCGAGTGCAGGCCTGGAACTCGCCGAAGCGCCCGCGCCGGATCACCATGTCCGAGCCGCAGGTGGGGCACTTCATGTCCGAAGGCCGCGTCGTCGGCACGACCGTGAGCGTGCCGTCGGCGTTCTTGCGATACTCCTTCGTGTTGCGGCACTCCGGGTAGCCCGAGCACGCGAGGAAGTGGCCGTTGCGCCCCCACTTGATGACCATGGGCTTGCCGCACTTCTCGCAAGTCTCGTCGGTCGCCTGCTCCTCGGCCTTGACGTTGCGCATCTCCTTCTTGGCCGTCTCGACCTCGAGCTTGAACGGCTTGTAGAAGTCCTTGAGCAGCTTGACCCAGTCGGCCTCGCCCTCCTCGACCTTGTCGAGCTGCTCCTCCATCTGCGCCGTGAAGTCGCTGCTGACGATGTCGGGAAAGCTCTTGAGGAGGAGGCCGTCGACCATAAGGCCGAGCTCCGTCGGGTGGAGCCGCCCCTCCCTCTTCTCGACGTAGCCGCGCCCCTGAATCGTCGTGAGGATGGCCGCGTAGGTCGACGGCCGGCCGATGCCCTTCTCCTCGAGCTCCTTGACGAGCGTCGCCTCCGAAAAACGCGGCGGCGGCTGCGTGAAGTGCTGCTCCGGCTTCGTCTCGAGGAGCTTGAGCGTCTCTCCCTGCTTGACGTCGGGCAGCGCCCCGCTCGTCTCGTCCTCATTGGCGGCGTCCTCGACGGTCTCGGCGTACACCTCGAGGAAGCCGGGGAACTTCATGACCTGGCCTGTGGCGCGCAGCTCGACGCGCCCCGCGCCGATCTCGATGCTGGTCTGGTCGAAGACGGCCGGCACCATCTGGCACGCGATCGTGCGGTTCCAGATGAGCGAGTAGAGACGCAGCAGATCGTCCGTCTCGCGCTCGTCCCGACCGCCGCCCAGCCCCGCGGCCCAGGCCTTGCGCACCGTCTCGGGGTCGTACATCACCGACGTTGGGCGGATGGCCTCGTGCGCGTCCTGCGCGCCCTTCTTCGTCTTGTAGACGATGGGCTCGGCGGGCAGGCGGTCGGCGCCGAAGCGCTCGCCGATGTAGGCGCGCACGTCCGTGACGGCGTCGTCCGACAGGCGCGTCGAGTCCGTGCGCATGTACGTGATGAGACCGACGAGGCCGTCCTCACCCACCTCGACGCCCTCGTACAGGCGCTGCGCGAGACCCATGGTCCGCTTAGGCGAGAAGCGCAGCTTGCTCGAGCCCTCCTGCTGCAGCTTCGACGTGATGAACGGCGGCGGCGGGTTCTTGCGTCGCTCCTTGCGCTCGACGCCGTTGACGACGATCGGCGTCGACTTGACGATGCCCTCCACCTCGCGCGCCAGGCCCTCGTGCGAGAGCTCGGCCTTCTTGCCGTCGAGCTTGCTGAACTTGGCCGTGAACGGCGGCGGCGTCGCGCCCTCGACCTGCACCTCGACCGACCAATACTCCTGGGGCAGGAAGGCCGTGATCTCGGACTCGCGCTCGGCGATGAGCCGCACGGCCACCGACTGCACGCGCCCGGCCGACAGCCCGCGCCGCACCTTCGTCCACAAGACGGGGCTGATCTGATAGCCCACGATGCGGTCGAGCACTCGCCGCGCCTGCTGCGCCTCGAACTTGTTCACGTCGAGCGTCGTGGGCCGACCGATGGCCTCGTTGATGGCCTTCTTCGTGATCTCGTTGAAGAGGACGCGCTGAATGTTGGGGTTCGAGGGCCGGATCTCCTCGGCGATGTGCCAGGCGATGGCCTCGCCCTCGCGATCGGGGTCGGGCGCGAGGTAGACCCGATGGACGTTCGCGGCCGCTTCCTTGATCTCGGCGAGCACCTTCTGCTTGGTCTCGATGACGACGTACTCGGGCTGGAAGCCGTGCTCGATGTCGATGCCCATCTTCTTCTTGGGCAGGTCCTTCACGTGGCCGACCGATGCCTTCACGATGTAGCCCGAGCCGAGGTACTTCTTGATCGTCTTCGCCTTCGCGGGCGACTCGACGATCACGAGCGCCTCGCTCATCCGCCGCGCGCGCGGCGCCGCTGGTGCGTCTTCCTTGCCGACGGCCTTGGCCCTAGTTTTTCCTTTCGGAGCCGCCTTGACCTTGGTCACCAGCGCGGCCTTCGCGGCGACCGGCTTGGCGGTTGCTGTGGCCTTGCTGGCCACCGCGGCCTTCGTCGCCACTCCGGCCTTGGCCGGCGCCTTGGCCTTGATGGCCTTGGGCGCCGCCGCCGTCGGCGTCTCGGCCTTGGCGGCCGCCGCCTTTACTGCCTTCTTAGTTGGCACGAAGCACCTCGAATCGTCCGCCGGGAAGACGCCACGCCCACCCGGAAAGCTCCGCCTCCGCGAGCGCCGCGAGCACCTCAGGCAGGGTCGCCCCCAACGCCAGATCGATGGGTGCCGTCGCGCCCGCCCGCAACGCGCCGACGAGGGCGGCCAGGCTGGGCGGGACCTCGAGCGCCGGCGGGGTCACGCTCGCGAGTCGATCGAGGAGCCCGCGCTCGTCGTCGATGGGCAGCGCGCCTGCCGTCGCGATGAGCTCGTCGCACCCGGCGCTGCCCGGCACGGCGAGGACGCGGTGGCCTAGCCCGCGCGCAAGCCGCGCCGCGATGAGCGCGCCCGGGCCCTCCTTGGCCTCTACGACGAGCGTCGCCTCGGCGAGCGCGGCGACGATGCGGTTGCGCACGGGAAACTGACCCGCGCGCGGCGGCGTTGCCGGCGCGTACCCCGACAGCAACCCGCCCGCGCGGGCGATATCCTCGAAGAGCGGGCCATGACGGTCCGGATAAGTCACGTCGACGCCACAGCCGAGCACGGCGAAGGTCGCGCCGCCCGCCCCGAGGGCGCCGCGGTGCGCGGCCGCGTCGATGCCGAGCGCGCCGCTCGAGACGATCCCCGCGCCGGCGCCCACCGCCGCCGCGGCCAGACGCTCGGCGACCCGGCAGCCCGCGCTGGACACGGCCCGCGAGCCGACGATGGCAAGCAGCCGCTCGCCCGCCCGGGGCAGTCGGCCCCGGGTCCAAAGGCGCGCGGGAGGCTTCGCAAGTTGGCGCAACGCAGCCGGAAACGTCGGCGCGTTGGCCTCAACACTAAAGAAGGATGGAGCCCTCTCGAAGCTTGTCGGAGCGTCCATGGAGGGGCTTGTCGGAGCATTTGCAGCCGGGTTGTGGGGCCGAAACCGACCATAATGAGCCGTTGCAGATAGCGCTCCCGCCGCTCGCGGTCAAGCGACCAACATTTGGCCCCTATTATTTCAGGTACTTACGTGACCGACTCGAGCTCGCGCAAGATCCGGTCGGCGCCGCGGGACAAAAGACAGCGCGCCACGTCGGCCCCCAGGGCCGCCGCGTCGGCCGCCGCCCCCGAGGCTTCCTCGCGGATCATTTCGGAGGCGTCGGGGCGCCCTACGAGGCCCCGCAACACGACGCGTCCGTCGCGCATGACGGCGTGCCCCGCCACGGGCGTGCGGCAACCCACGCCGAGGCCGGCGAGCAGGGCCCGCTCGGCGGCGACCGTGACCTCGGCCATCGGATCGGCGAGGACGCGCGCGAGCGCCACGACGCGCGAATCGGCGGCGCGCGCCTCGAGGGCCAGCGCGCCCTGGCCTATGGCCGGCAACATCTGATCGACCGTGAGGCGCTCCGTGATGCGGGCGGCGACGCCGAGGCGATCGAGCCCGGCGCACGCCAGGATACCGGCATCGACGACGCCTTCGGCGACCTTGCGCAGACGCGTGTCGACGTTGCCCCGCAGGATCTCGACGCGGAGATCGGCGCGCGCGGCCCGCACCTGACAGACCCGCCGCAGGCTCGACGTTCCCACGCGGCTGCCGGGCGGCAGCGCCGCGAGGCCGGCGCCCGAGCGGCTGACGAGCGCGTCGCGCGGGTCGGCGCGCTCGGGGATGGCCACGAGCGCCAGGCCGGGCGCGAGCGCGGCCGGCACGTCCTTGAGGCTGTGCACGGCGAGATCGATCGTGCCCGCGAGGAGCGCGTCCTCGATCTCCTTGACCCACACGCCCTTGCCGCCGAGCTCGATGACGGCGCCCGTCTGCACGCGGTCGCCCTCAGTGACGAGGATGCGCTCCTCGATCTCGAGGCCGGGGTGCGCCGCCACGAGCGCGCGCGCCACGTGCGCCGCCTGCCAGCGCGCGAGCGCGCTGCCGCGCGTGCCGATGATGAGGCGTCCCGGGCTCACGAGGGCTCCTCTCGGCCCTCGACGCCGGCCGTCTCAGCGACGGCCTCGCCCTGCTCACCCTCGGGCAGCGGGTCGGCGCCCTGCAGATCGAAGAGCGCGCGTACGGCCGCCACGAGCGAGACGGCCTCGCCCGCGTCCTTCTTGAGGGCCAGCTGCGGCAGGTGCAGGAGCTTCTTCGCGAGCGCGTCTGCGAAGGCGACGATGGCGTTGCGGTCCTTTTCGGAGAGGTGGGCGAGGCCCGCGAGGAACTTCTCGGCCTCGCCGTGCGCGAGGCCGATGAAGTGGGTGCGCATCGCCGTCACGGTCGGCGCGAGCTGGCGGCCGCCCACGGTCTGGAGAAAACGCGTGACCTCTTCTTCGACGATCGACTCGGCCTGCACCGCCTCGCTCCGCCGTCCCGCGAGGTGCTTGGCGGCCTCCTTCTGTAGATCGTCGATGTCGGCGACGTAGACGCCCTCGAGCTCGGTCACTGACGGCTCGACGTCGCGCGGAACGGCGATGTCGATGAGGAACAGCGAGCGCCCCCGGCGCGCGCGCTGCACGCGCGCGAGGAGCTCCCGCGTGAGCACGGGGTGCTGCGCGCCCGTCGACGCGATGACGATGTCGGCCCGCCCGAGCGCGTCCGCGAGATCGGCGAAGTCGGCGACGTCGGCCTGGACGGCGGCGGCCAGCTCTTCGGCGCGCGCGCGCGTCCGGTTCGTCACGGTGAGCGCGGCCCCGCGCGATCGCAGCGCGCGCGCCGCTAGATCGGACATCTTGCCGGCGCCCACGACGAGGACGCTCTTGCCGTGGAAGTCGCCGAAGACGTTGTGCGCGAGCTCGACCGCCACGGAGCTCACCGACACGGGGTTGCGCGCGATCTCGGTGTCGCGGCGCACGCGGCGCGCGACGCGGAAGGCGCGCTCGAAGCAGGTCGCGAGCACGGGGCCCACGGTCTCGGCCTTGGCGGCCAGATCCCGCGCCGTCTTGACCTGGCCCAGGATCTGCGGCTCGCCCACGACGAGCGAGTCGAGGCTCGAGGCGACGCGGAACAGGTGCTTGACGGCGTCGCGCTCGGTGCGCGCGTAAAGATGGGGCTCGATCTCGGCGTCGAGCATGCCGGCGCGGCGCGCGAGGTCGGCGCCGAGCGCGCGCAGCGCGGCGTCGGTGTCGCTCGCGACGGCGTAGATCTCGACGCGGTTGCACGTGCTCAGGAGCGCCACCTCGCGCACGCCCGGCAGCGTCTTGAGCTCGCGCAACGTCGCGTCCATCTGGTCGGGCACGACGCTGAGCCGCTCGCGCAGCGCGACGGGCGCCGTGCGGTGCGAGACGCCGAGGACGACGACGTCGATCGTGGGAGGCGCCTTCCCCGCCATGCCTACGCCGCGTGCCTCAGGAAGTAGACGACGAGCACGAGCACAGTCCCCCCGAAGCCGCCCAGCGTGAGCCACGCCGCACGCCGCCCGCGCCACCCGCCGCCGAGGCGCGCCACGAGCAGCACGGCGAACGCGATCCAGGTCACCACCGCCAGCACGTACTCGGGGCGCAGCGCGGCCGCGCCGTGCAAGACGCCGAGGCGCGCGATCCACATTGCGCCCGTGACGATCGCGACGGTGAAGATCGGGAAGCCGAGCGACACGCAGCGCGCCGCGAGGCGATCGAGCGTGTCGAGGGGCGTGCCGCGGTCGGTGACGCGGGCGAACTCCTTGCGGCGAAGCTGGCGGTCCTGGAAGAGGTAAACGACGGCCAGCACGGCGGCGATGAAGAAGACAGCGACGCCCACGGTCGCGAGCAGGATGTGCGTGTAGCCGAGCGTGCCCATGGCGGGCGCGCCCGCCTCGGCGGGCACGACGCGCGCGAGTAGCAGGAGCGCGAGCGCCGCCGGCGCAGCGAACGCGCCGGCCGATGCGAGCCCATAGCGAAGTGAGCCGAGGAGGTACCCGGCCGCGAGGAGGAACGAGATGAACGACATCGCCTCGGGCGTAGACGAAATGGGGTTCATGCCGTGGACGCAGCGCGCGCCGATGTCGCCGAGGTGCAGCAACACGGCCACCGTGAGCGCGAGGCGCCCCGGCTTGTCGCGCAGCCCCACGAGAAAGCCCAGGTAGAGCAGCGACGCCAGCGCGTAGGCCCCGAGCTCGAGCGCCGTCAAAGTCGACACGCCTTAGATCTACCACGCGAGCCCGCCGGAGGGCCGCCGGCCCTTGGACTCCGCGGCACGGCGTGCTAAGCCATGGCGCCATGGCCAGCGAAACCCTCGTCGAGGTGACGGACTCGAACTTCAAGACCGAGATCCTCGACTCGAAGCTCCCCGTGCTCGTGGACTTCTGGGCCGTGTGGTGCGCGCCCTGCCGCGCGATCGCGCCCCACGTCGAGGCGCTCGCCAAGGACTACGACGGCAAGATCCGCGTCGGCAAGTGCGACATCGACTCGAACCCCAACTTCTCGTCCCAGTACGACATCCGCAGTATCCCGACGCTGCTCCTCTTCAAAGAAGGGAAGGTCGTCGGCCAGGTCGTGGGCGCCGTCCCGAAAACGAAGATCGAAGACCTCATCAAGAAGGCGCTCTAGAAGCGCGGCGCGGCTTTACTGAACGGCCGCGCCCGAGGAGGCCACGAGCGCCTCGGCCGGCTCGCTGCCGAACGAAACGTCCTGCGCCGTGGCCACCGACTTCGCGTTCATGACCACGAACGGTGGAGGCGGCACGACGATGGTGGCCGCGGGGCGCGGCAAGAACCGCACGAAGGCGCCGCGCACGGCCAGGCCGATGCCGCCCTGCCATAGCGAGACCCAGCCGACGTAGCCGAAGCCCGCCAGGAAGAGCGCGAGGAAGGGCACGGACATGTAGTGCCGGTGATCGAACGCGACGGCGATCGCCACGACGAAGTAGGCGGCCATGCCGAGCTCGATGAATGGCGTGATCGACTTGGCGGCGCGGTACTTCTTGCTCGACCAGCTCTCGAGCTTGCCGCGGATGCCGTGCTTGGGCGTGCGCACGAACTCGGTCTCGCGGCCCGCGAGGGCCTCGAGCACGGCTCGGGTTTGATTGATGCAAAGGCCGATGCCGATCGACATGACGAGCGGCAAGCGCTTGAGCGTCGCCCACTGGAACTTCGGCGGCACGCCCGGGTTGCGCATGAGCGCGATCTCGCGCTGCGACGCCAGATAGAACGACGCGATCGACATCGTCGTGCCGAAGAACAGCGGCAGATCGATGGTCAGCACCTCGCGCCAGCCGTGGTGCGTGCGCAGCGCCAGGTTGGGCAGCAGCAGCAGCGACAGCACGACGAGCAGCGGGTACGCGAGGTTGTTCGTGAGGTGGAAGAACGCCTCGCACTTCTGCGCAAAGGTGGCGTTCGAGCGCAGGATCGTCGGCAGGAGCTTGCGCGCCACCTGCACCGAGCCCTTGGCCCAGCGGAACTGCTGCGACTTGAAGGCCGACATCTCGACGGGCAGCTCGGCGGGCGCCGTGATCTCGGGGACGTAGATGAACTTCCAACCGCGCAGCTGCGCCCGGTACGAAAGGTCCATGTCCTCGGTGAGCGTGTCGTGCTGCCAGCCGCCCGCGTCCGCGATGGCCGAGCGGCGCCACATGCCGGCCGTGCCGTTGAAGTTGAAGAAACGCCCCGACCAGTTGCGGCCGGCGTGCTCCATGATGAAGTGCCCGTCGAGCATGAGGGCCTGCACCTCGGTGAGGGCGGAGAAGTCGCGGTTGACGTGCTCCCAGCGGCACTGCACGACGGCGACCTTCGGGTCGAGGAAGTAGTGGATGCTGCGCTCGAGCACGTCGGGTAGCGGCAGGAAGTCGGCGTCGAAGATCAGGATGAACTCGCCGTCGGTCTTCTCGAAGGCGTAGTTGAGGTTGCCGGCCTTGGCGTGCTCGTTCTTGGGCCGGGTCATGTAGATGGCGCCGACCTCGGCGCACATCATCTGGAGCAGGTCGGCGCGCTTGCGCGCCCCGGGCCCCTTCTCGGGGTCCTTGAGCCGGGCCTCGGTGCCGCCGTCGTCGCACAGGAAGGTGCGGTGCGG
>DATKFB010000348.1:0-3086 GCA_035544435.1 Polyangia bacterium | reverse complement strand
GTCGAGAGCAGCGCCAGGCAGAAGCCGGGCAGCCCCGCGACGAGGAGCGAGCCGCGCCACGTGACGTACGGCGCGAGGAGGCCGCCCACCATGAGCGCGAAGGCGCCGCCGCCGGCGCCGCCGAGCGCCATGCCGACGTTGAAGATGCCCATGGCGCGCCCGCGCCGCGCGGGTGGCGCGTCCGCGCAGAGGAGCGCGTTGGCGCTCGGGCCGAAGGCGCCCTCGCCCACGCCGACGAGCGCGCGCATGACGAGCAGGAAAGCGTAGCTGGGCGCGAGCGCCGAGCCGAGCGTCGCGAGGCTCCAGACAGTGACGCCCGTCGCGACGACGGCGCGTGGGCCAAAGCGCCGCGTCGCCGGGCCGCTCACGAGCGACGAGAGCGCGAAGACGAGGAGGTTGCCGAAGCCGAGGGCGCCGAGCGCGGTGTCCGAGAGCGCCAGGTCCTTCCCGACGAGCGGGAAGAGGCCGTACATGATCTGGCGATCGAAGTAGTTGACGAAGTTGATGGCCGTGAGGAGCGGCAGCGGCGCGAGCCCAGCGCGTGCGGGCGCGAGCGCGACCAGGGGCGAGGCGGCGACGCCGAGCTCTTGGCTCAACCGGCCGTCCCCGCCCTGACGCGTGGCGCGCGGATGAGCGAGAGGCTGATCCACACGCCGGCGCTGAAGTAGAGCGACATCCAGGGCATCTCGTCCTTCCAGTCCTCCCAACGGCGCGTCACGACGCGGCGGCGCGCGGAATCGGCGACGCCCTGCCCGACGGTGAGGTAGGCCTTGCCGCTCGCGGTGTCTGCGCGCACGCGAGAGGCGTACATGGGCACGTCGACCGTGCACATGAACATGACGTAGGCGGCGTTAAGGACGATGGCCGCGCCCAGGAACGGCCGCCGCACCTCGCGGCGGCGCCACCACAGGGCGACGAGCGTCAACGTCATGAGCGCCGAGCTGACGGCCCAGGTCGACTCCTCGATGACGCTGCCGCGGAAGTTCGTCGTGAGCGTCGTGTACCAGGAGCAGCACTCGGCGAAGAAGATAAGCGGCAGCAACAAGCGCGAGACGGCGTAGCCGACGCGCGAGCCGAGGCCCTTCGTCCACTGGCCGAGGAAGAGCGTCCACTGCGCCACGAGCGACAGCTCGGCGATCGTCGCGACGGTGCGGCTCAGGATCGCGCTCGACCACCAAGAGTCGACGAGGCAGATGCGCTGGCCTTCGGCGCGCGGCAGGAACGAGCGGAACGCGCAGCCGAAGACGAACGCCGCCGAGAGCCAGACCTGCCAGAGGCGTTCGCGCCGTAGCGAAGGCTCGTCATCGGCGTCCTCGCGCCGCGCGATGAGCAGCCACGCCAGCACGTTGGCGACGCTGATGGCGCTGATGGCGCTCCACCACAGCATGACGGCGGTCGATTGCTCGCTGGCGTTCGGCATCGAGGAGCTCGGGCGTCGTCATTGCATCGTCGACAACGACGGAGTCGGCGTCAAAAGAACACGTTTTCAACAAAACGCGGCGCCGAATTGGGCCTTCCTTCGTTTTGGCACGCGCGCGCCTTCGTTTTGAAACTGGATTGTTGCAGCGCAAACACTCGAGAGCCGAGCGTCGGTGATACGGTGGTGTCGCATCCACAACGGGAGGCACAATGATGACTTTCTTCGAGTCGCTCAAAGAACAACGCTGGGACGACCACCGCTTCTATCACCACAGCCGCATCAACCAGTCGCTCCACCTCGTGAGCGCCGTGAGCTTCGTCGTGACGTACGTCCTGCTCTTCACGCACCCCGTGGCGGCCGCGCTATTTGGCTGGACGTTCGCGATGTGCATCCGCCAGGTCGGCCATTTCTTCTTCGAGCCCAAGGGCTACGACGAGATGAACCAGGCCACGCACGAATACAAAGAGAAGGTGAAGGTGGGCTTCAACCTGCGCCGCAAGATCATCCTGCACTCGGTGTGGGCGCTCGTGCCCGTCGTGCTGTATCTCCAGCCGTCGATGTTCGGCCTGTTCACACCGCACGGCGACTGGAACGGCTATTTCCTGCACTTGTCGAAGCTCTGGCTCGGCCTCGCGGCGGTGGCGCTGCTCGGCCGAACGATTCAGCTCTTCTTCATCCGCGACGTCCAGACCGGGCTCGTTTGGTTCACGAAGATCCTCACCGATCCCTTTCACGACATCATGCTGTATTGGCGCTCGCCGCTGTATCTGATGAAGGGTGAGTTGATCGAGCCGGCCCACGGCCGCGCCGCGTGAACCGCCGGCGCCAGCGACGAAGGTAGACCAGCAGCATCTCCTTGACGATGCGGCGCTTGATGGCCTTGTTCGTGAGCGCCGCGTCCGACCACCAGAAGCCGTCCTGCTCCATGGCGCGCGCCGCGGCCACGAGCTTGTCGGTGACGGCGGCGAAGTCCGCGTCGGAGTAATTGAGGCTGAAGATGAACCGTCCCGTACCCACCCAGCTGAGCGCCAGACCTTCGGCGCGCAAGTAATATTGCAACATCCAGTTGTAGCGCGACGGCCGCGCGTAGGTGACGGTCCAAATGGAGGACAGGTTGACGACGCGCACGGGCAGCTCCGCGCGCGCGAGCCGTTCGTTGAGGGCCGCGGCGCGCATGTTCCAGACGCGATCCGCCGTCGCGTAGAGCTCGGCGATCTCCGGCCGCTCGATGCGCTCGAGGAACTCGTGCATGGACGCCATGACGTAGGGGTGCGAGTTGAAGGTTCCGCGCGCGAAGCAGATGTCGGACGGCCGGTCGTCGCGAAAGCGCCGCATGAGATCTTTGCGGCCGCAGAGCACGCCGATGGGCAGACCGCCGCCGAGCGTCTTGCCGTACGTCACGAGGTCGGCCTTGACGCCGAAGTACTCCTGCGCCCCGCCGCGCGCGAGGCGGAAGCCCACGAACACCTCGTCGAAGATGAGCACGATGCCGCGCTCGGTGCAGACCTCGCGCAGGCGGCGCAGCCATTGGGTGTAGGCGTCGCGGTCGTAGCGGGCCGCGCGTCCGCTGTCGACGAGGGTCGTGTCGGCGGGCGCGCCCGCGTTCGGATGCAGCGCCTGCAGCGGGTTGACGAGCACGCACGCGATGTCACGCCGCGTACGCAGG
>DATKFB010000347.1:0-3127 GCA_035544435.1 Polyangia bacterium | reverse complement strand
GGTTGAAGAAGTAGAGGTGCCCGAGCCAGATGATGCCGAACACGACGTGGGCCCACCGCAGGAGTTAGGGGATCATTGCCGGGCTGGTCAGCGCGTCCATGGTGTCTCCTTTGCGCCCATGGCGTACCACCAATGGCGCGTGCGGGAAAGCTCAGACCTTCGCGGGCCTGGCGTTCAGGAGCGCTCGATCAGCGCGTTCGCCGCGTCCGGGGCGCGCTTGCACTCGAGCAGCGCGCGCAGCACGAGCGGCACGACGATCGTCGCGTCCGATTCGATGACGAACATCGGTGTCTCGGCGGTCAGCTTGTCCCAGGTGATCTTCTCGTTCGGCGTCGCCCCCGAGTACGAGCCGTAGGAGGTCGTCGAGTCGGAGATCTGGCAGAAGTAGGCCCAGGGCTTGGCCGGCTGCTCGAGGTCGTACTTGATCGACGGAACGACGCATATGGGGAAGTCTCCGGCGATGCCGCCGCCGATCTGGAAGAAGCCGACGCCGGCGCCCCCCGACAGCTCGCGGTACTGATCGTAGAGGGCGCCCATGTACTCGATGCCCGACTTCGCGATCGCGGCGCTGCATTCACCCAGCTTGACGTGCGACGCGAAGATGTTGCCGAAGGTCGAGTCCTCGTAGCCCGGGACGACGATGGGAAGCTTGGCCGCGGCGGCCGCCAGCAGCCAGCATTCGTCGGCGGGGCCCTTGTGGAGCTCGGGGCCGATGGTCTGGATGAGCTCGTAGAAGTATTCGTGCCAGAACCGCCGCTCGCCGCGCTCGGAGGCGCGCTTCCACATGGGCACGATGTACTTCTCAACGGCGCGGAAGGCCTCGTCCTCGGGGATGCTCGTGTCCGTGACCCGCCGCATCCGGTCGTTGAGGATCTTCGTGTCGTCACTCTTGTTGAAGTAGCGGTAGTCGGGGAAGTCACGGTAGTGGTCGTGCGCGACCAGGCGGAAGAGCGACTCTTCCAAGTTGGCCCCCGTGACCGACATCCCGTGGATCAGGCCCGTGCGAATCGCCGGCGCGAGCGTGATGCCGAGCTGCGCGGACGACATCGCCCCGGCGACCGCCCAGAACATCCGACCGCCGCTCTCGATGTGCCGCCAGTACGCAATCGTGGCGTCACGCGTGGCGCGCGCGTTGAAGTTCTTGTAGTCGCGCAGGAGGAGCTCGAGGACTGGTAGCTCGTTCGTCATGATTTCATCTCGCTAGGCCGGTGGCGGCGCGGACCCGAAGGTAGCACGGGCGCGTCGCGTCCCCATCGCCCGCGCGTCAGGCGTTGCCGCGATTTTTCGTCGCCGTGCTATACGCTAGTGCGCCCGATGGTCCCAGGTCCCCAGCGCCTCGCCCGCCTCTGTGTTCTATGGACCGTGTGCGCGGCTGCCGGCTGCGCCGAGCAGACCGCCGTGCCCGCGAACGGTCCGGCCGCCGTGGCGGTTCAGGGGACGTCGGCGCCGCCGCTGCGCGCCCTTCGCATCGATCCGCTGTCAGGCGGCGGTGCCGCGCGGCCCGCGGGGCTCACGGCGCTCGAGGCCGAGCTGCGTCGCGGAATGACGGCGCTCATGGCCAAGGGCAAGCCGGCGCCTTACTTCATCGAGGACGAAGCCTACGACAAGAGCGAGGTCGTGATCTCGGCGAGCCAGGGGGCGCTCGTGCAGTCGTCGGCGCGGCGCGCGCGCATCCTCGACACCGACGTGCGCGTGGGCGACTACAAGCTCGACTCGACGCACATCATCCGGTCGAGCGAGTTCGATTTCTCGTCGGTGCTGGGCGGCCACCCGGCGGCCTTGCCGCTCGACGACGACGCGGGCGCGCTACGCATGGTGGCCTGGGGCGAGTTCGATCGGCGCTACAAGGACGCGGCCGAGCGCTACGTGAAGATCCTCACCCAGCGCACGCTCAAGGTGGCCGAGGAGGATCCCTCCGACGACTTCTCGCGCGAAAAGCCCGTGACCTACGTCGGCCCGCGCGCGGAGATCACCGTCGACGTGCCGGCCTGGGAGACGCGCGTGCGGGATCTCTCGGCGCGCTTCCGCGGGCAGGGCGAGGTGCTCGACTCGCAGGTTACCTTGCAGGTCGTGTCGAGCACGCGCTGGGTCCTCGACACGGAAGGGACGGTCGTGCAGGCCGGGCGCAACTACGTTCGCGTCTTCGCCGAGGCGAACGCTCGCGCCGACGACGGCATGGAGCTCGAGCGCTTCGAGACCTTCGACGCCGCCTCGTTCGGGTCGCTCGCGAGCGCCACCGAGATGGACCGCGCCATCGACAGCATGATCGCCGACCTTCGGGCGCTGCGCCGCGCCCCGCTCGCCGACCCGTTCATCGGCCCCGCCATCCTCGAGGGGCGCGCCGCCGGCGTGTTTTTCCACGAGATCTTCGGTCACCGCGTCGAGGGCCACCGTCAGAAGAACGACGAGGAGGGACAGACTTTCGCCAAGAAGATCGGCGAGCCGATCATGCCGAGCTTCATCTCGGTTTACGACGACCCGACGCTCGCGCGCGTCGGGGACGTCGATCTCAACGGCTTTTACCGCTTCGACGACGAGGGCGTCGTCGCGCAGCGCGCCTCGCTCGTCGACGGCGGCGTACTCAAGGGCTTCCTGCTCTCCCGCTCGCCCACGCGGGGCTTTCACCAATCGAACGGCCACGGGCGGCGGCAGGAGGGCCGCACCGTCGTCTCGCGCCAGGGCAACCTGGTCGTCGAGCCCAAGGTCACCGTGCCCATGGCCGAGCTGCGCCGCCGCCTGCGCGAAGAGGCCCAGCGCCAGGGCAAGCCCTACGGGCTCCTCTTCCGCGACATCTCGGGCGGCTTCACGAACACGGCGCGCGGCGGACCGCAGGCCTTCAAGGTCCTCCCGATCCTCGTCTACCGCGTGTGGGTCGACGGCCGCCCCGACGAGCTCGTGCGCGGCGCTGATCTCGTGGGCACGCCGCTGTCGGCCCTCTCGCGCATCCTGGCGGCGTCGGACGACTACCAGACCTTCAATGGCTACTGCGGCGCCGAGTCCGGGTTCGTGCCCGTCTCGGCGACGAGCCCGAGCCTGCTCGTCCAGCAGATCGAGATCGAGCGGCGCGACAAGGGCAGCGACAAGCCGCCCATCCTCTCGCCGCCGCCCATGGCGCCTCCGCCAGCGC
>DATKFB010000346.1:0-2149 GCA_035544435.1 Polyangia bacterium | reverse complement strand
AGGCCGGTGGCGACATGACGTCCGATCTCGACCAGCTCCTCGACGCGTTCTTCGACGGGCTGGGAGCGCGGAGGGCCGCCGCGTGACGGCCGCCGTCTCCGCGTTCCCTGCGCCGTACGCGCGCGCGCCTGTCAACAAGTGGGTCGTGACGCTGTCGGTGACGTTCGGGACGCTCATGGGCGCCATCGACACCTCCATCGTCGCGGTGGCGACGCCGCACCTCACGGGCGCGCTCGGCGCCACCGTCGAGGAGATGACGTGGGTCACGACGGGCTTCGTGATCGCGACCGTCGTCGTCATGCCGCTCACGGCCTTCCTGGGCCGCTTCTTCGGCCAGAAGCGCGTCTACCTCTTCTCCCTCGGGCTGTTCGTGCTCGGGTCGGCGCTCTGCGGCCTCGCGCGTTCGCTGCCCATGATGGTGGCCTGTCGCGCGCTGCAGGGCCTGGGCGCGGGCGCGCTGCAGCCGACCGAGCAGGCGATCTTGCGCCAGACCTTCCCGCCCGAGGAGCAGGGGATGGCGATGGCGCTCTTCGGCCTGGCAGTCGTCGTGGGGCCGGCCGCGGGGCCCGCCCTCGGGGGCTACATCCTCGACAACTTTGCTTGGCCGTGGATCTTCTACATCAACCTGCCCGTGGGCCTGCTCGGCATCTTCATGGTGACGCGCTTCGTGCACGAGCCCGACGACATCCGGCGCGAGAACCACGCGCGCGCCGCCGCCCAGCGCAAGAACCTCGACTGGCAGGGGATTGTCCTCATGACGGTCGGCCTCGCCTCCCTGCAGTACGTCCTCGAGGAGGGCAGCCACAACGATTGGTTCCAGTCGCAGGTCATCGCCGTGGCGTCCTTCGTCGCCGTCTTCGTGCTGGCAGCCTTCGTCATCCGCGAGCTGACGGCGCCCGTGCCGGCGGTCGACCTGTCGCTGTTCAAGGACCGGGTGTTTCTCTCGGGCACGATCATCGGCGCCATGATGTTCGCGATCCTCATGTCGATCACGTTCCTGCTGCCGCTCTTCATGCAGCAGCTCCTGGGGTTCCCGGCGCTCGACTCCGGCGTCGCGCTCATGCCGCGCGCCCTCGCCATGATGGTCGGCATCCCACTCGTGGGCCGGCTCTACAACTACGTCCAGCCGCGCATCCTCGTGATCTGCGGCGTCGTGCTCGTGGCGCTGTCGGCCGTGCTCATGTCGCGCTACACGCTCGCGACGAGCTCGCGGTCCGTCGTCCTCGCCATCGTCATCCAGGGCTTCGGTTTCGCGTCGCTCTTCGTGCCGCTCACGACGGTGGCGCTGGCGGGGATCCCACGCTTTCGGATGACGGACGCCACCGGGCTGAATTCCCTCATTCGGCAGATCGGCGGGTCGCTCGGGCTGGCCGCGTTCGCGACGTTGCTGCCGCACTTCGTGGCGGCCGCGCGCACGGGGCTGGCCGCGCACGTCGATCCCGGCCGACCCGAGGTCATGGCGCGCCTCGCGGCGCTGCAGGGGGCCTTGACGGCCCGGGGGCTCGACGCCACGGCGGCCCGCGCCGGAGCGCTGCGCATCCTCGACGGCACGCTCGGCCAACAGGCCTCCGTGCTGGGCTTCGAGCGCATGTTCCTCTTCGCGGGCCTCGCGTTCCTGCTCGTGATTCCCTTCGCTCTGTTCCTGCGCCGGCCCGCGAGCGCGCCCAAGACCAAGATCGATCTTCACTGAGAAAAAACATGGAAACAGCCAGACAGCCCACGACCCTCCCCCTGCCCGAGCCGAAGGGCGACGTCAGCGCCGCCGCCAAACCGGCGCGCAAGCGTCGACCGTTCGTCGTCCTCGGCCTCGTCGCGCTCGCCGCGCTCGTCGCCGTGGGCGCCTACGCCCTCGTGACGCGCGGCCGCGAGAGCACCGACGACGCCCAGGTCACGGCCGACATCGTGCCCGTCTCAGCACGCGTGAGCGGCGTCCTGTCCGCGGTCCACGTCCACGAGAACCAGGCCGTCAAGCGCGGCGACCTGCTCATGGAGCTCGACGCCGCCGACATGCGTGCGAGGCGTGACCAGTCCGAGGCCGAGCTCGCGACCGCACAGGCCCAGGCTCAGGCTGCCGACGCGCAGGTCCAGATCGTCGAGGCGACCTCGAAGGGCGGTCTCACGAGCGCGCGCGCGGCGCTCTCGGGCTCGG
>DATKFB010000345.1:0-3267 GCA_035544435.1 Polyangia bacterium | reverse complement strand
CTTGCTCTCGGCGGCGCCCGCCGCGCGGATCGCCTCGGCGACCTGCCGCACGCCCGCCGACCACGCCGCCGCCTCGTTGATCGCGATGCGCCGCCCCAGCAGCACCCCCGCCGCGACGACGAAGAACACGCCCATGCCGGCGACCATCCACATGCGAGCGCCAGTCTAACAGAAGGCTCCTCACCGTAGCCCTCTCCCCGCTCCGCGGGGAGAGGGGACCGGATCCCGAGCGACCGGATCCGGAGTGGACCGGATCGGTCGATTTATCGATTTATTTATGGGAGGCGCGGCTTCGCCGCGCCGGCTCACCTTGCGAAGCGATCTGCGAGGGGGCCCGCGGGAGAGCTGGCTCCCCCGCGCTCTAACCTTGGCCGATGATGAGGCCGAGGTGCTCGCGCAGCGTGAAGTACTCGTCGGAGATCGACCACTGGATGAGGTCGCGAATCTTCTCCTTGGGCTCGACGACGCCCACCGAGACAGGCTCGGCCTGCGCGAGGCGCGTCGCGACGTCGAGGTCATTGCAGACGAGCAACCCGGCGCGCGTCGCCGTGAGATCGACAGCGTTCGACCACTTGTGCAGGTCGGCCTCGCCCTTCGTGGCGATGAAGCGCTGCACGACGACGCCGAGCTGCTCGCTCATCTGCGGCGGCATGAGCTTGCGGAGCGCGTCGTAGTACTGGCCCACGGGCTGCGCAAGGTCGGGCTTGACAGGCAGGTTCGGCTGCACGAGCCGCAGCGCCGCGAGGAACACGACCTTGAGCTCGGCCACCGTCGGAACGACGTTGGGCCAGCGCACGAAGTGATCGGGACGCATGAACGTTAGCTTCTTGCCGATGACGTAGGCGAGCTCCTTCTCGGGGCGGCCCTGCAGCAGGTTCGCGCCGACGACGAACGACGGCGTGAGGTGCTGTTTTTCGCGCGCGTTGGCGAGGTCGAGCTCTCCCGGTGACTCCGGGCGCAGGTAGAGTTCCGGCTGCGGCACGCCCAGGACCTGGTTGACGTAGTTGAAGACCTTGCTGAAGAGCAGCTGGTCGGTGGCGACGTCGCGCTTGTCCTTGCGCTTGAGCCCCCAGTCCTTGTGCTCCTTGGCGCGCACGGCCGCGACGACCTGGCTCACGGCCGCGAAGACGTGGGAGATGTAGCGGTCCTCGTCGGGGTGGTAGATGTTGCGCTGCCACAGCTCCTCGGTGAGGCGCGCGCGCGCGCGCGCGAAGCCCTTCGGGCGATATTGCTCGAAGAACTGCTGCTCCTCGGGATCGGCCTTGCGCAGGAACGCCAACGCCGAGGTCACGCACCAGGCGCGGTCGTACTGGCGCGTCTCCATGTAGAGGCGCCGCAACGTCTTGAGGTGCGGCGCCATCTGTCCGAAGTCCTGCGAGACCTTAACGAGGTGGCGGTACGCCTGAACGGCCTTGTCGTAAGAGTCGGGACCCGAGAGCTGATAGAGCTCGGCGAGGATCTGGTGCCGGGCGATGCCTTCCGGATCGAGCTGCACGGCCACCTCGAAGGCCGCCGTCGCCGACTTGTAGTCTTTGAGGCGCGAACGATAGATCTCGCCGAGCCCGTGCCACAGCGCGACGACCGTCGGCTTGCGCTCGGGCGTGGGCTCGGAGCCGAGCCGCTTGATCATCTTGCGGAAGTTCCGCTCCTGATTCTTCCAGTCCTTCTTCGCGGTCATGATCTTGTCGATCCGCTCGAAGGCCTTCAAATCGTCCGCGTCGTTGTCGAGGGCGTTGTTGTAGAGGTCGACCGCTTCGTCGGTCGAGTGCAGCTCGTAGTTCGCGATGTTACCGGCCGCGACGAGGTAGCGGGCCTTGACCTTGCCAGTCTCGAGCTCGGCGAGCTTCATCAGGATCTCCATCGCCTTCTTCCACTGCTTGGTCTCGCTGAAGAGATCGAGCAGGTTGTGAAGGAGCTGGTGATCGGTGGGCTTGAAGTTCAGCGCCTCCATGTTGGCGGCGATGGCCTTCTGCGGGTTGTTGAGCTTGTCCTTGTAGATCCCGGCGATCTCCTCGGAGAGCTTGAACTTCTCGTCGATGTCCGTTGCGTTCGACGCGAGGAGCGCGCGCTTCTGCTTGATGACGGCCTCGAAGTCGCCCGCATCCGTGTAGAGATCGATGAGGGCCTGCAGCGAGACGCGGTGACCCGGCTGGATCTCAAGGGCCTTCTCGAGCATGTTGACGGCCTTCGTCCGCTCGCCGAGCTTGAGCTTGATGCGCCCCAGGCGGAAGAAGATGTCGACGATCTCGTCGTCCTTCTGCGCGTCGCGGTGGTGAACGAGGATCGTCTGGTAGATGCGGAACGCCTCGTCCCAGTGCTCTTGCTTGTAGAGCAGGGCCGCCCGATCGACCAAGGTCGGCAGGTAGGTCGAGTCGAGATCGTAGGACTGCTTGTAGTACTTGAGCGCCTTCTCGCTGTCGCCCAGACGGTCGGCGGCCTTCGCGAGGCGGTGATAGAGCAGCGTGAGCTCGCGGTTGGTCTTCCGGTCGGCCTTGCGCGCGAGCATCTCGAGAATGGGAACGAGCGGCGCCCACTCCTCGCGCTTGAAGTAGAGCTCGGAGAGAGGCTCGCCGGCCTCGACGTGCTCGGGGTCGAGCTGCAGCACCCGCGCGTAGAGCTCGGTGGCCTGCGCCTCGTCGCCGAGCTTCTCCTGGAAGATCTTGGCCGCGTCGAAGAGCAGGCGCGCCTTCTCGAGCGTATTGACAGTCGCCGCCTCGGCGCGAACCATGAGCTGCGCCGCCTTCATCCAGTCCCCGCGGCGCTTGTAGAGCCCGAGCAGCGACAGCATCGACGGCACGTGCGCCGGATCCTGCGAGAGCGCCTCGACGAGGTACTCCTGCGCGGGTTCCGGATCCTTCATCTGCTCGTCGAAGATCTTGCCGAGCCTGTAGTTGAGATCGACCTTCTGCTTGGGATCGTGCGACGCCGTGATAAGCCGGCGCATGACGTCGACGGCGCGTTCCCACTGCTCTGTCTCCTCGTACAGGCGCGCCAGGCCCGCGAGCGCGTCGCCGTGATCGGCCTCGACGTTGAGCACGTCGCTGAAGGCGTCGATGGCGCGGTCGAGGTCGCGCAGCTCTTGCTCGTAGACCTGCCCCATCTTCGTGTAGAGGTCGATGCGCTCCGTGCCGTCGTTCGTGACGAGGATGTGCTTGCGGTAGGTGTCGACGAGCGACTCCCACTTGCGCTCCGTGCGGTAGAGGCGCTCGAGGTCGCGGTAGGCCTTCTGGTTGCGGTCCTCGATGAGCAGCACCTTCTCGAGCACCT
>DATKFB010000344.1:0-6389 GCA_035544435.1 Polyangia bacterium | reverse complement strand
CCACGTGCTCGCCGTCGCGGGCACGACGCCCGCGACGTTGTGGATAGCCAGCGCCACCGGCGACATGAAGGTATACAAATCCACCGACGGCGGGCTCACGTTCACGTTGACCGGCACGCTGCCCGCGAAATACGACTCGAGCTTCTATTCGATCGTCGTCGATCCGCACGACGCCACGCACCTCATCACCGGCTTTCACGAGGCCGACAAGGTTGCCGAGTCGACTGACGGAGGCGAGACGTGGACGTTCGCCTCGGGCGCGGGCTGGCCCACGGGCGGCATCTCGTGGTTCCCGTTCTTCGTCGAGACCGGAGACGGCCCGAGGACGCGCAAGACCTGGTTTGCCATCGCGCAGGACGGCGGCTCTGCGGTCATGACGAGCGACGGTGGCGCAACCTGGACCAAGCCGCAGGGGATCGAGGGCCTCCAGCACCCTCACGGCGGCTCGCAACTTTACCAAACGGGACAGACGTTGTTCATCGGGGGCGGTCAGGCGGCCATGGGCAGCGGTCTTTACCGCAGCGTGGATCTCGGTGCGAGCTGGACGCGAGTCGCGCAGGGCAACGTCGCGATCGTGTGGGGCACCGCGAAGATGGTGTACGCCATGTGGGGTTGGGCCTGCGCGAGCTGCGGCCTCAAGGAAGGTGGCCCGCAATATCAAACGGCCGCCCAGCCGGGCGCCGCCGCCGACTGGGCGAAGGGCCCGGCCCTTCCCGACGCCCTCGTTTGGGGCCCCAACAGCGTGGCCGTGACCTCCGACGGCACGCACAGCATCTTCGTCGGTTCGATGTGGGCCACGGGTCTGTGGCGCTATGTCGAGCCATGAGCCCGCACCGCCTCGTGGCCGCGTCGTCGCAGGTGCGCCGGTGGTATTGTCCGACGCGTCATGCTGGCGAAAGACAGCGGAGCGCCGAGCGTTGACGTCGACGCTGTCGTGGTCGGCGCCGGACCAGCCGGCCTCGCCAGCGCCGCGTGTCTGAAGAAGCGCGGCGTCGAGGCGATCGTGCTGGAGGCGGGCGCCGAGCTTGCGACGTCGTGGCGCAACCACTACGCGCGCTTGCACCTGCACACGACGAAGGAGCACTCGAGCTTGCCCGGGCTGCCGTTTCCGGCCGAGGTGCCACGTTACCCGTCGCGTGCGCACGTGGTCGCCTACCTCGAGCAATACGCGGCGCACTTCGGGATCGCGCCGCGCACGGGGGAGCCAGTGCGGCGTATCGCCGCGGATGGAGACGCGCTCGTCGTCGAAACCGTGCGCGCCCGTTACCGCGCGCCGGTCGTGGTCGTGGCGGCGGGCTCCAACCGCGTGCCCAATCCGGATCGCTTGCCCGAGCAAGAACGCTTCCGCGGCGAGCTCCTGCACGCCGGCAGCTACCGCGACGGCGCGCCGTTCGCCGGCCGGCGCGTCCTCGTCGTCGGCGCCGGCAATACGGGCGCCGAGATCGCCCTCGACTTGCTCGAGCACGGCGCGACGGCGACGCTGTCCGTGCGCACGCCGATCAACGTCGTGCCGCGCGACGTCCTCGGCGTCCCGATGCAGGTGACCAGCATCCGGCTGCGCAAGCTGCCAATTCGACTCGCGGACCGTATCGGGCGGATCATCTCGCGGCTGACGTTCGGCGACCTGACGCATCACGGGCTCCTGCGCCCGAAGCAAGGTCCGCTGTCGTCGATCGCGCTGCGCGGCCGCATCCCGCTCATCGACGTCGGCACGGTCGCAGCCATCAAGCGCGGCGCCATCGCCGTCAAACCGGCGCTCGCGCGCTTCACGGAGACCGGCGCGGAGTTCTCGGACGGAAGCGCGCTCGAGCTCGACGCCGCCATCCTCGCCACCGGCTATCGCCCGGGGCTCACCGACATCGTCTTCGTGGTGGGCGCGCTGGACGACGCGGGTTGTCCGCGCGACTGGAAGGGCGGTGGCGCGCGCGCCGGCCTCTACTTCGTCGGGTACCGGATCGTGGCGACCGGTCTGCTGCGCGAGATAGGCCGCGAAGCCGAGGCGGTGGCCGCCGACGTCGCCGTCACGCGCGCGGGAGCCCGGCCCGCGCCGATGCGGTAAAAGGGGACCCATGGCGAAGTACGACAGCATCCTCGAGACCGTCGGACGCACGCCCGTCGTGCGGATCAGGAAGCTCGCGCCGTCGCACGTCAAGCTCTACGTGAAGATCGAAGCGTTCAATCCGCTCGGCTCGGTGAAGGACAGGCTGGCGCTCGGCCTCATCGAGGACGCCGAGCGGCGCGGCGCCCTGCGGCCCGGTCAGACGGTCATCGAGGCGACGAGCGGCAACACGGGCATCGGCCTGGCGATGGTCTGCGCCACTAAAGGCTATCCCCTCGTCATCGTCATGGCGGAGAACTTCAGCCTCGAGCGGCGCAAGATGATGCGCTTCCTCGGCGCCAAGGTGATCCTCACGCCGGCCTGGAAGAAGGGCACCGGCATGCTGGCCAAGGCGGTCGAGCTCGCCGAGGCCAACGGCTGGTTTCTTTGCCGCCAATTCGAGAACGAAGCGAACGCGGACGTTCACTCGAGGACCACGGCGCGAGAGATCCTGGCGGACTTCGAGGGCGAGCCCCTCGATTACTGGGTGACGGGCGCGGGGACGGGCGGCACGTTGAAGGGCGTCGGACGCGTGCTCCGAGAGCGGCGTCCCGAAACGAAGATCGTGCTTTGCGAACCCGACAATTCGCCGATGCTCGGCAGCGGCGTTCCTCAACCGCGCGAGGCTGACGGGTCCGTGACCACGAGCCACCCGCTCTTCCGACCGCACCTCGTGCAAGGGTGGACGCCCGATTTCATTCCGAAGCTGACCGAGGACGCGATCGCGGGCGGGCTCGTCGATCGCGTCGTGCCCATCGACAGCGGCGAGGCGATGCGGCTCGCACGCGAGCTCGCCCAGCGGGAGGGGATCTTCACGGGGACGTCGGGCGGCGCCACGTTCGCGGGCGCGCTCGAGGTGTGCAAGTCGGCGCCGAGCGGCGCCACAATCCTCTGCATGCTTCCCGACACGGGTGAGCGTTACCTCAGCACGCCCTTGTTCGAGGGCGTCGCCGTCGAGATGACCGCGGAAGAGATCGCCATCGCCAACTCGGCGCCGCAGCTGAAATGCGAGGTGGCGCCCGCGCGGGGTCCGCACTTGACGCAGGCGACGCCCGAGGTCGAGCGCTTCGTCGCCGGTCTCCTCGCGGATCGCGAGCAACCCGTCGTGCTGTTCGCGTTCGAGTGGTGCGAGTTCTCCTGGTCGGTGCGCAAGTTGTTCAAGAAGCTCGAGATCCCCTACCGCTCGGTCGACATCGACTCGGTCGAGTATCAGAAGGACGATCGCGGCGGCAAGGTCCGCGCCGCGGTCGCGGCGCGCTCGGGCTCCGTGACCATTCCGCAAGTCTTCGTCGGTGGTCAGTTCATCGGGGGCGCGTCGGAGGTCTTCGACGCCTTCAAGGCCGGCCACTTGCAAAAGCTGCTCTCGGACGCCGGCATCACGTTCGCGACGGATCCTCGATTCGATCCGGACACGCTGCTGCCGAACTGGCTGAGCGCCGACACCACCTCCTCCTGAGGGTCCCCCCGTCAGAAGGATGCGCCCACGGAGACGCCGAGGTGCTGCCCCAGCGCCCGGTCGTAGCGCGCCGCCAGATCTCGAGCGTCGGCCTCGGGCAGGCCTGGCCGCGACAATGCGCCACCGATGCGCACGGAGACATAGCCGCCCACGAAAGCGCCCGCGCCCATGAGCGCGCCGACCTCGTGGTCCTTGTACAGCTCGTAGACGCCCCCGAACAATCCGCCGAGCATGAGGAGGAGCCCACCCCAGTACAGCGCATCGGCGGTGGCGTGACGCGCCTCCTCGCGGTCGGCGAGGTCCGGGCGGCCGAGCGCGCGGCAGAAGTCGCCCGTGGTCGTCGGCATGCGATAGACGCCCCGAACGGGACGCCACCACGTCGTCGTGCTGTTCCACAAGACGCCGATGGACGTTGACTCGACGTGGATGATTTCGTAGGCGTTGGCGTCGTACGTCAACTGTCCGCTCGCGCGGACCTCGAGCTTGTCGAAGGCGGGCCGGATCGGCTCGGGCGCCTGGGCGCGCGCGGGCACCGCCACGCCGCCGCAGAACGCGACGAGCGTCGTCATGACGAGCGCGCGCCCGAAGGGGCGCCGGCCCCAAGCCCTCGTGCCGCGGGATCGCATTTGCGCGCCTCGGGCCTTTGTCCTACAAAGGCACGTCGTGCGCAACCCGAGGTCACTCCTGCTCGGACTCCTCGCGCTGTCCGGGTGCGGGACGGTGCTCTACGACGTCCCAGCGACGCGCCAGTCGGACGACTGGACGATTACGATCCGCCGCCTCAAGGACGGCCCCAACAGCTTTCCGATGGGCGCGGGCGTCAACTTCGTCCCCGCGGACGGACAGCGCCTCCTCTATCTGACGGTGAGCGTGCGCAACGACGCGGCCCAAAAGCGCGACTTTTCCTACGACGCCTGCGACCTGGATGCCGGCACCGTCGCCGTGCTGCCCGGGCTCATCGACCGCGACGCCGCCATCCACGCCCTCGCCGACAAGGTCGAGTCGTACGATCCCGGCGAAGAGCGCGGTCGCCGCCTCATCTACAGCTATCCCGGCGGCGGGTTCCCCACGCGCGTCCAGTGCGCGCACGCGACGTTCCCGCTGCCGCGTTTCTAAAAGCTACGGGATCACCGTCCCGCAACTGACGAACGAGAGGTTCGTGTCCATGCGGACGTCCGAGCCGATGCTGTGCCGCTCGGCCTGGAAGAGCTCCATCGGATAGACCTTTCCGGGCGTGATCCCGAGCTCGGTCGCGGCCTGATCGAGGTTCACGGAGCCCGTCTCCGGGTAGTGTAGGCCGCCCAGATCGATGGCCAGCTTGCCGTTGATGAAGACCCACAGATCGTCGTCGCCCACGAAGGTGAAGCTCTCGCCGCCGTTGTACTTGAAGGTCGTGTGAATCTCGGTCGTGAAGCCGAAGTTCTGATCCTTGCCCGTGTCGTCCTTGCCGGAGTATCCCCACCCGGCGTCGCCGAGCGGAAAATAGTGGCTGCTGTTGAACGTGGCGACGCCGTTCACCGGCGGGCCGAACATGATCTCCAGGCGGAAGGCCTTGTTGACGCCGTCGACGTTCCGGTACCACTCGTCGAACATCGCCTTGCTGGTGGTCATCTGCCCCGACGGGCAGGCGACCTTGTCGGTGGTCCCGGCCTCGCACTTCGACGCGTACACGGGCTTGTGATCGACGCCGAGATCCTTGGCCACGAGGCCGAGGGTCGGGCCGCGTCCCTCGAAGGATTCGAAGTCGGGGTGGCCGTTGGTTTCCTTCAGGCCCTTGAAGTCACGCACGATGGCAAGGATCGTGTTGCAGGTTTGCGGGCCGCCGTCGCCGGCGCCCGTCGTTCCCATGTCGGACGTGACCGGATCGCCGAGCTTGTAGCCGCCGGCTTCGGTCGCCGTGAAACCGACGGCCGGCGCGACAGACGCGCCGGCGGTGCCGCCCCCGGAGCCGGCCAGCCCGCCGCCGCCGGCCGCACCCGCGACCGACCCACCTGGACCGCCCAGGTCCGACTTCACGCCCGCCGCGCAGCCCCAAAGAAACACCACCGCTGATGCCATGAAGCAAATTCCGGCGCGCTCGCACTTCATAAGGTCTCCCACGAGATCTTGAGTGGCCGCAGGCGGTCATGTCCGTCGCGGGAAAGCAGAAGCGCGGGGCGCCGTGGCGAGATCTCTGTGATGTTCGATCTGACCTCTGACCTGCCTCACCGTCCCAAGGTGCTTAGGGCCCGTTTCGTCTGGCTCCTCGCGCGGCACGCGGGTTGCTCATGCGAGGCCCAACCGGAAACGCGGAGATGGTTCGGCGACCGGAAACGTTCCGTTCACGAGTGAGAGGCTAAAATGAAATCAAAGCGAGGATTGAGTGGTCTGGGCATGTTGGCGGCGGTCGGCGCGGTCATCTTTTCAATTTCTTCGACGGTCTCCGCCGCGCCCGTGCTCGGCGGATGGATCAGCGCCAACGGCTCCGACGGGAAGCCGGCGTATTACAGCGACTGGGCCAGCTGGGGGCAGAGCTGGGGCGCGGCCGTGAACTACGGCGCGTCGACGAACATCTGGTTCATGGTGCCCAATCTCCACGGTGGCGGCGGCACCATGCGCGTCTACTCGGGTTACGGCGGCGCCAACGGGCAAGCGACGTGCGGCCAGGCCATCGTGCTCACTCTGGACGCGGCGTTCTACTCCGCCACCGCGAGCGTCTGTACCGTCCCCTATCGCTCCAGCAATTCCCTGGGCGACATGTACGTGCCGAGCTTCGGCTCGATCATGATGGTCTACTCGGTGCCGCCTCAGGGCTTCGTGGTCAACATGTCCGTTGGAACCCTCTAACGCGCAATT